>NZ_NSGD01000023.1:0-61457 GCF_002294955.1 Mesorhizobium sp. WSM3864 | reverse complement strand
GTTCTCCCTTCCACCGCAATGAATCATCAAACCGTAACTCTGGGAATCCCGAATCCTTTAAAGGGCGACGTGCTTTAAAAGCGGCCGAGCTTGTCGAAAGCGGCCGGGTCGATGCCGAGTTTCTTCAGGTCGCTGCGGCGCGGCTTGCGGTTCGCCTCGACGGCCCGCGATGCGGCAGCCGCGCTGCCGAACGTGCCAAGAAAATCGCCAATCACAAAAAACAATCCACGGTCCATGACAAATACCTTCGCGCGCCAGTGCGCGCGACCTTTCTTTCTGCACTGCAATATAGATGGGTGCCGGCAGGCGAAGATTACAGAGGCGCCGGCGCATGGCCGCCATGCTCGGCACGCAACGCTGCTACCCCCCGGGGCTTGTCCGATGCATGGTCAGGCTTGAAACGCCGGGCGGGATCGTTTATATCAGCCTCAAATTCTTGGTCGGTATGACGAAGAGTGGGTCCACCCGGTCCCGCTCTTTTTTGTTACCTGCCGGCCGGAGCGACAAGGCGACAGGAAACTTATGACCGCAGCGGCAAGCGAGGCCGACGACCGTATCATCCGCGAAAGCGGTATCGATGCGCGCATTGCGCTGATCATACAGCCGGTGCTGAAGGCCATCGGCTTTCGCCTCGTGCGGGTTCAACTGACCGGCCAGAACGGGCTGACGCTGCAAATCATGGCCGAGCGCGACGACGGCACCATGACCGTCGAGGATTGCGAAGAGGTCAGCCGCGCGGTTTCGCCCGCGCTCGATGTCGAAGATCCGATCGAAAAGGCGTATCATCTCGAAGTCTCGTCGCCGGGCATCGACCGGCCGCTGGTGCGCAAATCGGATTTCACCACCTGGACCGGCCATCTGGTCAAGATGGAGACGTCGGTCCTCATCGGCGACCGCAAGCGCTTCAAAGGCAAGATCGCCGAGGCGGACTCCGACGGCATTTTGCTGGAGCGCGACAAGGCAGCCTATGGCGAAGAGCCGACGGTACGCGTGCCCTATGACGCGATTGCCGAGGCGCGCCTGGTGCTGACCGACGATCTTATCCGCGAGGCCCTGTCGAAGGACAACAGGGCCCGCAAGGAAGCAAAAAAACGCCGGGGCGAAGCGGAAGAAGATGCAATCGCCGGCGAAGAAAACGAAACCGAACAGGAAAGTTGATCGAGCTTCAGGGCCGATGCCCGGAGCGAAGTCGGGAGAAAGACAATGGTTGTAAGCGCCAACAGGCTCGAACTGCTGCAGATCGCCGATGCGGTCGCGCGTGAAAAGTCGATCGATAAGCAGATCGTCATCGCCGCGATGGCCGATGCGATCCAGAAGGCGGCGCGTTCGCGTTATGGGCAGGAAACCAATATCCGTGCCGACATCAATCCCAATACGGGCGAGATGAAGCTGCAGCGGCTGATGGAAGTGGTCGAGAAGGTCGAGGATTACGCGACGCAGATCGCCCTTTCCACGGCGCGCGAGCGCAATCCCGACGCCCAGCTCGGCGACTTCATCGCCGAACAGCTGCCGCCGATGGATTTCGGCCGCATCGCCGCGCAGTCGGCCAAGCAGGTCATCGTCCAGAAGGTGCGCGAGGCCGAGCGCGATCGTCAGTATGACGAGTACAAGGACCGCATCGGCGAGATCGTCAACGGCACCGTCAAACGCGTCGAATATGGCAACGTCATCGTCGACCTCGGCCGCGGCGAGGCGATCATCCGCCGCGACGAGCTGATCCCGCGCGAGAACTACAAATATGGCGACCGCGTCCGCGCCTATGTCTACGACGTGCGCCGCGAGCAGCGCGGCCCGCAGATCTTCCTGTCGCGCACGCATCCGCAGTTCATGGCCAAGCTCTTCACCATGGAAGTACCGGAAATCTACGACGGCATCATCGAGATCAAGTCGGTCGCCCGCGATCCGGGCTCGCGCGCCAAGATCGCCGTCATCTCGCGGGATTCCTCCATCGATCCGGTCGGCGCCTGCGTCGGCATGCGCGGCAGCCGCGTCCAGGCGGTGGTCGGCGAATTGCAAGGCGAGAAGATCGACATCATTCCGTGGTCGCCTTCGGCCGCTTCCTTCATCGTCAACGCGCTGCAGCCGGCGGAAGTCGCCAAGGTAGTGCTCGACGAGGATGCCGAGCGCATCGAGGTGGTCGTGCCGGACGACCAGCTGTCGCTGGCCATCGGCCGCCGCGGCCAGAATGTTCGTCTTGCCTCGCAACTCACCGGCTGGGACATCGATATCCTGACCGAGCAGGAAGAGAGCGAGCGCCGCCAGAAGGAATTCGTCGAGCGTTCGGCCCTCTTCATGGAAGCCCTCGATGTCGACGAAATGGTCGGCCAGGTGCTTGCCTCGGAAGGCTTCACCAGCGTCGAGGAAGTCGCCTATGTCGATTCTGGCGAAATCTCCTCGATCGACGGCTTCGACGAGGACACCGCTTCGGAAATCCAGTCGCGCGCCCGCGAATATCTGGAGAAGATCGAGGCCGAGCACGACGAGAAGCGCAAGGCGCTCGGCGTCGAGGACGAGCTGCGCGAAATCCCCGGCATCACCACGGCCATGATGGTGACCCTCGGCGAGGACGGCGTGAAGACGATCGAGGACTTCGCCGGCTATGCCGCCGATGACCTGATCGGCTGGAAGGAACGCAAGGACGGTGAGACCAAGGTCTATCCCGGTGTGCTCGCCGATCACGGCGTCTCGCGCGCCGATGCCGAGCAGATGGTGCTGACCGCTCGCAAGAAGGCCGGCTGGATTTCCGAGGAAGAACTGGCCGCTGAGGAAGCGGCCGGTGAAACCGTCGGTGCGTGAGGTGACCACCAATCGCAAAACCCGTGGACGACATGAACGATCGCACTTGCATCGTCACGCGCAGGCAGGCCGAAGCGGATGAACTGATCCGCTTCGTCGTCGGCCCGGATTCGGCCGTCGTTCCGGACATCAAGCGAAATCTGCCCGGCCGCGGTTGCTGGGTCACCGCCGATCGCCTACATATCGACAAGGCAGCGGCGAAGAACCTGTTTGCCCGCGCCTTCAAGGCGCAGGTCACCGTTCCAGCCGAACTCGGCGACATGGTCGACGGGCTCCTTTCCAGATCCGCCCTGGGCATGTTGGGTCTTGCTCGCAAGGCCGGAGCGGTCGTACTGGGCGCCGCCAAGGTAGAGGCTGCCGTGCGCGACGGGCAGGCGCTCTTCGTGCTGCACGCGAAGGAAGCCTCGGACGACGGCGTGCGCAAGATCAGTCAGGCGCGGCGGGCAACCGTTCATCTCGGCGGCCCCGCTACACCGGCCTACAAACTTTTCCCCGAAGCCGAGTTGAGCTTGGCATTGGGGGGTACAAATGTGATACATGCTGCCGTCCTCGCGCAGGATGCGGGTAAGGCGGTTGAGAAGCGCATGGTTGCGCTCGACCGTTATCGGGGCGGAACCCCGGACGATTTGGCAATGCTTGCGGCCGTTGCTGACGATGATGATGCCGCAGAGGATATGGAATGAGCGATACGAAATCGGGCGACGACAAGACGTTGAGCGTTACGCCGAAGAAGACCTTGACGCTGAAGCGTCCTGGCCTCGAGCAGGGCACCGTGCGCCAGAATTTCTCGCACGGACGCACCAAGTCGGTCGTGGTCGAGACCAAGAAGCGCAAGTTTTCGCTGCCCGGCGACAAGCCGGAGCCGGTGGCGCCGTCCGTCTTCACCCCGAAGCCCGCAGCCGCGGCACCCGCGCCTGCCGTGCCGGAAGCGCCGAAGGCGCCGCCGCAGCCGGAACGCTCCGGAATGGTGCTGAACGAGTTGTCGCGCGGCGAGATGGAAGCGCGCCGCAGGGCGCTCGAAGGCTCCAAGGCGCGTGAGATCGAGGATCGTCAGCGCGCCCAGGAAGAGGCCAAGCGCCGCGCCGAGGAGGAAGAGCGCCGCAAGCGCGAGCGTGAGGAGTCAGCCCGCCGTCAGGCCGAGGAAGAGGCGCGTCTGCAAACCGAGGCCGAGTCCCGCCGCCGCGCCGAGGAAGAAGCGCGCCGCCGCGCCCCGCAAGCCGCCGAACTGGCCACGGCCGACGAGGAAGAGGAGGTCAAGCCGCGGCGCCCTGGTGGTGCCGGCGCCGGAGCGCCTGTGCGCCGTCTGGCCACGCCGGAAGTCGCGCGGCCGGCCAAGCCGACCAAGGGCGAGGAAGACCGTCGCCGCGGCAAGCTGACGCTGAACACCGCGCTGTCGGATGAAGATGCGCGCGGACGCTCGCTGTCGTCGATGCGCCGCCGCCAGGAAAAATTCAAGCGCGCGATGCACAACGAGCCGCGCGAGAAAGTCATGCGCGAAGTGATCCTGCCCGAAACCATCACCATCCAGGAACTGGCGCAGCGCATGTCCGAGCGCGCCGTGGACGTGGTCAAGTTCTTCATGAAGCAGGGCCAGATCTTGAAGCCGGGCGACGTCATCGACGCCGATACGGCCGAGCTGGTCGCTTCCGAATTCGGCCATACGGTCCGCCGCGTCGCCGAGTCCGACATCGAGGAAGGCCTGTTCAACATCGCCGACCGCCCGGAAGACCTGGTGTCGCGTCCGCCCGTGGTGACCATCATGGGCCATGTCGACCACGGCAAGACCTCGCTGCTCGACGCCATCCGCAACGCCAATGTCGTCTCAGGCGAGGCCGGCGGCATCACCCAGCATATCGGCGCCTACCAGATCGAGAAGAACGGTCAGAAGATCACCTTCATCGACACGCCCGGCCACGCCGCCTTCACGGCGATGCGCGCTCGCGGCGCCCAGGTGACCGACATCGCCGTGCTGGTGGTGGCGGCCGACGACAGCGTCATGCCGCAGACGATCGAATCGATCAATCACGCCAAGGCGGCCGGCGTGCCGATCATCGTGGCGATCAACAAGATCGACAAGCGTGACGCCGACCCGCAGAAGGTGCGCACTGAACTGCTGCGCCACGAAGTGTTCGTGGAATCGATGGGCGGTGAGGTGCTGGACGTCGAGGTTTCGGCGACCAAGGGCACCAATCTCGATAAGCTGCTGGAAGCGATTCTGCTGCAGGCCGAAGTCCTCGACCTCAAGGCCAATCCCGACCGCACCGCCGAAGGCGCGGTCATCGAGGCGCAGCTGGACAAGGGCCGCGGTCCGGTCGCCACCGTGCTGGTGCAGACCGGCACGCTGATGCCCGGCGACATCATCGTCGCCGGCAACGAATGGGGCCGTGTCCGCGCGCTGGTCAACGATCGCGGCGAGCATGTGCCGGAAGCGCCGCCGGCAATGCCGGTCGAGGTGCTCGGCCTCCAGGGCACGCCGCAGGCAGGCGATCGCTTCGCGGTCGTCAACAACGAGGCGCGTGCGCGTGAGATCACCGAGTATCGCCAGCGCCTGGCGCGCGAGAAGGCGGTGGCCAAGCATGCCGGCCAGCGCGGCTCGCTCGAGCAGATGATGTCGCAGTTGCAGGCGAGCGGGCTGAAGGAGTTTCCGCTGGTCATCAAGGGCGACGTGCAAGGCTCGATCGAAGCGATCAACGCTGCGCTCGAAAAGCTCGGCAACGACGAGGTCAGGGTACGGATCGTCCATTCGGGTGCCGGCGGCATCACAGAAACCGACGTCTCGCTTGCCGAGACCTCGGGGGCTGCGATCATCGGCTTTAACGTCCGCGCCAATGCGCAGGCGCGCACGGCTGCTGCCGCTGCCGGCATCGAGATCCGCTACTATTCGATCATCTACAACCTCGTCGATGACGTTAAGGCAGCTCTTTCCGGCATGCTCTCGCCCGAGCGGCGCGAGACCTTCATCGGCAATGCCGAAATCCTCGAGATCTTCGACATCTCGAAGGTCGGCAAGATCGCCGGCTGCCGCGTCACCGAAGGCAAGGTCGAGCGTGGCGCGGGCGTGCGCCTGATCCGCGACAACGTCGTCGTCCACGAAGGCACGCTGAAAACGCTGAAGCGCTTCAAGGACGAGGTTTCGGAAGTGCCGGGCGGTCAGGAATGCGGCATGGCCTTCCAGAACTACGAGGACATGCGCGTCGGCGATGTCATCGAGTGCTTCCGCGTCGAGATGGTGAGCCGGACGCTCTAATTTCGGATATACTTGCCGGAGTTCACCGGGCGGCGGCCGCAAGGCTGCCGCCCGAGATCCTTGTTTCGTAGTTGAGACATGTGGCGCGGTCCCATCCCGCGCTTCACGATTTCAGGACTGAAGAAAAATGTCCCGTTCGACAAGATCAGGCCCCTCCCAGCGCATGCTGCGCGTCGGCGAGCAGGTGCGTCACGCCCTATCCGAGACCCTGCAGCGCGGCGAAATCATCGACCCGTTGATCGAGAACAGCGTCGTCTCGGTCTCGGAAGTACGCATGTCGCCCGACCTCAAGATCGCCACCGCCTTCGTTTCACCGCTTGGTGTCGGCGACACCGATGCCGTGGTCGGGGCGCTCAACAGGCATGCGAAATTCATTCGCGGCCGCGTCTCGGGCGCGCTCAGGCAGATGAAGTACATGCCCGAGTTTCGCTTCCGGCTCGATACGTCTTTCGACAATTTCGCCAGGATCAACGAATTGCTGAAATCGCCCGAGGTCGCGCGCGATCTCGACCACCAGAATAAAAACAACGACAAGGACGAGGAATAGGTGGCGCGCCGCGGCAAGAAAAAGGGCCGGCCGGTCTCCGGCTGGGTGGTGCTGGACAAGCCGGTCGGCATGGGCTCGACCGAAGCCGTCTCCAAGATCAAATGGCTGTTCCAAGCGGAGAAGGCCGGCCATGCCGGCACGCTCGACCCGTTGGCTTCCGGCATGCTGCCGATCGCGCTCGGCGAGGCGACCAAGACCGTGCCTTACGTGCAGGATGGCGCCAAGGTCTACCGCTTCACCGTCGCCTGGGGCGAGGAGCGGTCGACCGACGACCTCGAAGGGCCGGTGACGAACAGCTCGGACCGCCGCCCGGCCGAGGCCGAGGTGCGGGCGCTGCTGCCGAAATACACCGGCGTCATCATGCAGACGCCGCCGCAATTTTCTGCCGTCAAGATTGCCGGCGAGCGCGCCTACGATCTTGCCCGCGACGGCGAGACGGTCGACATTCCCGCCCGCGAGATCGAAATCGGCCGTTTGGACATCGTCGAGCATGGTGTCGATAGAACCGTCTTCGAGGTCGGGTGCGGCAAGGGCACCTATGTGCGCTCGCTGGCGCGCGACATGGGTCGCGATCTGGGCTGCTTCGGCCACATCTCCGAGTTGCGCCGCGTCGAGGTCGAGCCGTTCACGGCGGACGATTTCGTCACCGTCGCCGAGCTCGAAGCGGCGCGCTTCGGCGGCAAGACGGATGAGAATTCGGACGAAGAAGCCGAGGTGTCGGTCGATTTCGGCGCCATCGATGCGCTGCTGGTCGAGACCGCCGCAGCACTTGACTGCTTGCCGCAGGTCGCCGTCAGCGACGACGCCGCGACCAAGATCCGCCTCGGCAATCCCGTCATCATTCGAGGGCGCGACGCGCCGGTCGAGGCCGAGGAGGCCTGTGCCACGGCGCGCGGCAAGCTCGTCGCCATCGGCGCCATCGAACAGGGCATGTTCAAGCCCAAGCGGGTCTTTGCCGGTTGACGGCACTCGGCTAGTTTCGGCTCGCAGTTCCAGGAAAACGTGTAACGGTTCTCGTCGGAATTGCATGAAAACCGACGGTTAGAGCAGCGATCTGCTATGACGTCGCGCCCCAGGGGAGCTCATGGCCCAGAGGAATCATGGCCCAGAGGATTATGGCCCAGAGGATTGTGGCAATGGCTGAGACCGTCGGAAAGCGGGCGCCGCTGAAAATCCGCCGGCCGCCGGTCGGCGCTTCGCCCGGCACCTTGATCGCCGATCCGGCGGCGCGGCGCAGCGAGCTTCGGCTGACGTTGATCTCGCCGGAGAAATGCAAAACCATCGACAATGCCAGCATCGACGAGCTCAACACCCATTGCGACCGCTGGCCGGTCGTCTGGCTTGATTGCACGGGGCTCGCGAACATCCCGCTGATCGAAGAGATCGGCCGGATTTTCGACCTTCATCCGCTGGCGCTCGAGGATGTCGTCAACACCGGCCAGCGGCCGAAGGTGGATTTCTTCGAGGACCACGCCTTCGTCGTCATGCGCATGATCGACGATGTCGCCGCGCATCGCTACGAGCAGATCGCGGTGTTCTTCGGCGAGAATTTCGTCGTCACCTTTCAGGAGCGCGAGGGCGACCCGTTCGATCCAGTGCGCAAGCGCATCGCGGCTCCCATGCCCAACCGGCTGCGCTCGCGCGGCGCCGACTATCTCGCCTATGCGCTGATCGACGCCATCGTCGACAGCTATTTCCCGCCGATCGAGACGGTGAGCGAATTGGTCGACGGCATCGAAGACCAGATGCTCAGCACGCCCCACAAGCACCAGATGCGGCAGTTGCACGAATTGCGGCGCGACGCCAATGTGCTGAAGGGCGTGCTGTGGCCGATGCGCGACGCGCTGGCGACGCTGATCCGCAACGACGTGCTCTTCGTGAAGGCCGAGACCAAGATATTCTTCAACGACACGCTCGACCATGCGCTGCGGCTGATCGAGCTGGTCGAGACCCAGCGCGACATGCTGACCGGCTTGATCGAAATGCATCTGTCGCTGACCCAGGCACGCACCAACGACGTCATCTCCTATCTGACCATCGTCTCGGTGATCTTCATGCCGCTCACCTTCCTCGTCGGTGTCTGGGGCATGAACTTCGACCCGGATAGCTCGCCCTGGAACATGCCGGAGCTGAAGGCCTACTACGGCTACCCGGCGGCACTTTTGTTCATGCTGGTCGTTGCTGTCGGGCTCGTCGTCTTCTTCAAATGGAAGAAGTGGCTGTAGCAGCAGAACCCTCTGTTTTTGCGGCAGGACATGCGACAAGCCGGCTTGACAATTAGGCTGGTGTTTTGCGGGAAATTGCACTATATGCGCGGCAGCTTCGCGCCCTGACGCGCTGCTTGCACCGGCCCCTGCTGGACGACATCCCGGCTGAGGGCGTCCCGTTTCCTCGAACAGATAAGGAAAAACACGATGTCGATTACTGCCGATCGCAAAAAAGAACTGATGGCCGAATTCGCGACCGCGAAGGGCGATACCGGGTCCCCGGAAGTCCAGGTTGCCATTCTTTCCGAGCGCATCAAGAACCTGACGGAGCACTTCAAGGACCACAAGAAGGATAACCATTCCCGCCGTGGTTTGCTTGCTCTCGTTTCCCAGCGCCGCAGCCTGCTTGATTACCTCAAGCGCAAGGATGACACGCGCTATCAGACGCTGATCGACAAGCTCGGTCTCCGTCGCTGACGAATTGACCGGCGGGCTCTCTGCGGAGAGCCCGCCGGTCGCGCATTGGCGGACCGGTCGCTCCGGTGCCCGATGCTGGAGTGGAGCGCGCCGCGCGCTCTCGAAATTCGCATTCGCGCATGGCGCGTCTCGGAAACAGGGGTTTCCGGCGTCGTGCGCAAAAGGCCGGCCGACCGGTCGGCCAGACCCGGTTCCGGAAGCGCAAAGGGCCTTTCGGAACCGCCCATGGACGGTCATGGGGCAGGATTGCAGGATGCTCGCTCGGCAATCGCCACCTGTCGAGCTTCCCGTTGTCTTGCCCGTGGCTGCCCGAAGGAAGCCAGGGAAGGGATGCTCCGCGACCGTTGAGACGGCGCGGCCCTTTCCGCACATGAAGGACAAGATATGTTCAATCAACACAAAGTGGAAATCGAATGGGGCGGCCGTCCGCTCATCCTGGAAACCGGCAAGATCGCTCGCCAGGCTGACGGCGCGGTGCTCGCCACCTACGGCGAGACCGTGGTTCTCGCCACCGTCGTTTCGATGAAGGAGCCGAAGCCCGGCCTCGATTTCTTCCCGCTCACCGTCAACTACCAGGAAAAGACCTATGCCGCCGGCAAGATTCCGGGCGGCTACTTCAAGCGCGAGGGCCGTCCGAGCGAGAAGGAAACGCTGGTTTCCCGTCTGATCGACCGCCCGATCCGCCCGCTGTTTGCTGACGGCTACAAGAACGACACCCAGATCGTCGTCACCGTCGTCCAGCACGATCTCGAGAACGATCCGGACATCCTGTCGATCGTCGCTACCTCGGCCGCGCTCACGCTGTCCGGCGTGCCCTTCATGGGCCCGATCGGCGGCGCCCGCGTCGGCTACATCAACGGCGAGTATGTGCTCAATCCGCATATTGACGAGATGGAGGAATCGAAGCTCGACCTCGTCGTCGCCGGCACCGCCGACGCCGTGCTGATGGTCGAATCCGAGGCCAAGGAGCTCAGCGAGGAGCTCATGCTCGGCGCCGTCGTGTTCGGTCACAAGAGCTTCCAGCCGGTGATCGACGCCATCATCAAGCTGGCCGAGGTCGCCGCCAAGGATCCGCGCGACTTCACCGCGCCGGACCATTCGCAGCTCGAAGGCGAGATGCTGAAGGTTGTCGGCGACGAGCTTCGCGACGCCTACAAGATCACCGAGAAGCAGTCCCGCTACGCGGCCGTCGATGCCGTCAAGGCGAAGGTCAAGTCCGCGTTCACGCCGGCCGAAGGCGAGGATCCGAAATATTCCTCCGAGCAGATCGCAAGCGTCTTCAAGGAACTCCAGGCCAAGGTCGTACGCTGGAACATCCTGGACACCGGCTCGCGGATCGACGGCCGCGACCTGAAGACCGTGCGCAAGATCGTCGCCGAAGTCGGTGTCCTGCCGCGTACCCATGGTTCGGCGCTGTTCACCCGCGGCGAGACTCAGGCGCTGGTCGTCGCCACGCTCGGCACCGGCGAGGATGAGCAGTTCGTCGATTCGCTGACCGGCATGTACAAGGAGAAGTTCCTCCTCCACTACAACTTCCCGCCCTATTCGGTTGGCGAAACCGGCCGCATGGGCTCGCCGGGCCGGCGCGAGATCGGCCACGGCAAGCTTGCCTGGCGCGCGATCCACCCGATGCTGCCTTCGGCGGACCAGTTCCCCTACACGCTGCGCGTCGTCTCGGAGATCACCGAGTCGAACGGCTCGTCCTCGATGGCGACCGTCTGCGGCACCTCGCTGGCGCTGATGGATGCCGGCGTTCCGATCGCCAAGCCCGTGGCCGGCATCGCCATGGGCCTGATCAAGGAAGGCGAGCGCTTCGCGGTGCTCTCCGACATCCTTGGCGACGAGGATCATCTCGGCGACATGGACTTCAAGGTCGCCGGCACCGCCAACGGCGTCACCTCGCTGCAGATGGACATCAAGATCGATGGCATCACCGAGGAGATCATGGGCATCGCGCTCGGCCAGGCCAAGGAAGGCCGGCTGCACATCCTGGGCGAGATGGCGCATGCCATCTCTTCCTCGCGCGCCGAGCTCGGCGAATTCGCGCCGCGCATCGAGGTCATGCACATCCCGACCGACAAGATCCGCGACGTCATCGGCTCCGGCGGCAAGGTGATCCGCGAGATCGTCGAGAAGACCGGCGCCAAGATCAACATCGAGGATGACGGCACGGTCAAGATCGCGTCGGCCAACGCCAAGGAGATCGAGGCGGCGAAGAAGTGGATCCACACCATCGTGGCCGAGCCGGAAGTCGGCGAGATCTATGAAGGTACCGTCGTCAAGACGGCCGACTTCGGCGCCTTCGTCAACTTCTTCGGCCCGCGCGACGGCCTCGTCCACATCTCGCAGCTCGCCAATGAGCGCGTCGCCAAGACCTCCGACGTCGTCAAGGAAGGCGACAAGGTTTGGGTCAAGCTGATGGGCTTCGACGAGCGCGGCAAGGTGCGCCTGTCGATGAAGGTCGTCGACCAGGCGACCGGCAAGGAAATCGTTCAGGAAAAGAAGAAGCCGGAAGGCGAGGAAGACGCCGCCTGATCGGCCTGACCGCATGATTGAAACGGGCGCGCTGCAAGGTCGCGCCCGTTTCTATTTCAAGCGCTCTTCAAGGGTAGGTGAATGGCCGCTGAGCCGCTGAAGACGCTGTTCTATCCGTTCGAGGCCGAAGCGCTGCCTTGGCCGCGAAGCGATGCCCGCATCCTGTTTCTTGGCGCTGAGCCTGGTTTCCGTTTGCCCGGCGGCGTCGCTGCGGCGCTGCATCTCGTGCAAGGCTTTCGGCCGCATTTTCGTGCTCTGCAGGCAGCCGGCTATTCGATCACGCCGCAGGCGGAAGGCTCGGCCTTCGATGCTGCCCTTGTGCTGGCTGGCCGGCATCGCGGCCAGAACGAGCTGCGCATCGCCGAAGCCATCGAGCGCGTCGCGCCCGGCGGGTTGATCGTCGTCGCCGGCGGCAAGGAAGACGGCATCGATAGCCTGCGCAAGCGCGTGGGCGCGCTGGCGCCGCTCGAAGCCCACCTGCCGAAGCATCACGGCGTCGCCTTCTGGTTCCGCCGGGCCGGCATCGATGCGGCCCGGGCGCTTCGCGCCGCCAATCCCGATCTGGTCGTCGAAGTCCGCTTCCGCACCGCGCCCGGCATGTTCTCCTTCGATCGGGTCGACGCAGGGTCGAAGCTTCTGCTGGACAGCCTGCCGCAGGAACTTGCGGGCAATGTCGCCGATTTCTGTGCCGGCTGGGGCTATCTGGCGGCCGAAGTGATGGAAGGCTCGACAGGGCTTTCCGGTCTCGACCTCTACGAAGCGGATTTCGAGGCCCTGGAGGCGGCAAAGGTCAATATCCGCGCAACCGCAGTCGAGCCCCGCTTCTTCTGGACCGATCTGCTGACCGAAACGGTCGAGCGAGGTTACGACGCGATCGTCATGAACCCGCCCTTCCACAGCGGCAGGGCTGCCGACCCGGGCATCGGCGCTGGCATGATCCGCGCGGCGTCGAAGGCGCTGAAACCAGGCGGACGCCTGTTCATGGTGGCGAACCGGCAGTTGCCCTACGAACAGGTGCTGGCGGGAGCCTTCTCCAGTCACGCCGAGGTCGCGCGCGATGGCATGTTCAAGGTGTTTTCGGCGCGGCGTTAAAAGCGATTCCAGGTAAAGCGTGAGACGGTTTTCCGTCCCCGTGATTGCTCCAGGAAAAGAACGCAGCGCCCTACTGCAGGCTGACGAGGCGTGCCGGCTCGCGCCTGGCATGAACAGGGCGCAACGCGCCGAGCTCGATCTCGAGCGGCGCGGGGCGGCCGAACAGATAACCCTGCACGACCTCGCAACCGGCGGCTCTCAGCAGCGTCGCCTGGTTCTCGGTCTCGACGCCTTCGGCGATGATGCCGACGCCGAGCGCCCGCGATAGCCCGACGATGGTCGAGACGACAGCGCCCGAGCTGGAATCGGTATCGATGCGGCTGACGAAGGAGCGGTCGATCTTCAGCTTGCCGAACGAGAAGTCGATCAGATAGCTCAGGTTGGAATAGCCGGTGCCGAAATCGTCGACGGCGACCGAGATGCCCATCTCGGCGAGTTGCCGCAGGATGACGGCCGCGCGGTCGCGGTCCTGCATCATCGCCGTTTCGGTGACTTCGAGTTCCAGCCGCGACGGCTTGATGCCGGTCGATGCCATGGTCTGGCGCACGATGCCGACGAAGTCCCTGGTCATGAACTGGACCGGCGAGATGTTGACGGCGACGAAGCAATCCTCCGGCAGGTACTGGGCGTCGCTGCAAGCCTTGCGCAGCACCCATTCGCCGATCGGGTTGATCATGCCGGTTTCCTCGGCGATCGGAATGAATTCCATCGGCGGGATCATGCCGCGTTCCGGATGCTTCCACCGGATCAGCGCTTCATAGCCGACGACACGGCCGCCCTGCAGGTCGAATTGCGGCTGGTAGTGGAGGCTGAAGTCGCCGCGGTCGAAGGCGGTTTTCAGCTCCGATTCAATCCATTGCCGGTGGTCCGCAACGCGGCCCATGTCGGCGTGGAAGACCGACCAGTTGCCGATGCCGCTCGCGCGCGCATTCTGCAGCGCCAGGTTCGAACGGCGAAGGATGAGCACTGGATCGACGCCGTCCTTCGGCATCGCCACGATACCGACGGACATGCTGACCGACTGCAGATGCGTCTGGAGCTGGTAGGGCTCCATCATGCGGTTGATGAATGTTTCGAGGAACCGTTCGAGATATCCCCGGATCTCACGGTCCGGCAAGAGCACGGCGAATTCGCCGGCGCCGAGCCGCCCGATCACGGCATCCTCCGGCATGCTCTCCTTCAGCCTTTTGGTGAAGGCGCGGATCAGCTCGTCGCCATGACTGTAGCCGATGGCGTCGTTGATCTGCTTGAAGCGGTCGATGTCGATATCGATCAGATAGATCGGTTCGCCGGTCTCTAGCGTTTCCGCTGCCGCCGCTGCGACCTTTCCGACGATCGCCTGGCGCGTCAGCAGGCCGGTCATCTTGTCGAAATGGGTTTCCTTGAAGACGTATTCGGCCGATTCATCGATGCCTGCGAAGAAGGACATCGCGGCGCCGCCGGCGGAAAGGGCACAGAGCGCGGCGATGATACCCGCCATCGTCCCGGCAGACATGCCGGCCAGGCCGTCGCCGAAGCCGAAGCGCAACCCCCAGAGTCCGAGGATAAAACTGCCCATGGCCGAGCTGGCGATGGTGATCAGCCGGAACAGCGGTGTTCGCTTCGGGTTGCTGACTGCAGACATGCAAGGTCCCTGAACTACAGGGCCGTTTAGCGGATACCTCCTTAAAATGGGTTTCCGCCAATGCCTCCAATTTTACTGGAAGGTGCTTTTTTCGTTAGCGAATTATTCGCGGGGGCCGTCGTTCTGCTTCAGTTCCTCTAGCGTCGGCATGGAGACGATGTGATAGCCGGAATCGACATAGTGGATCTCGCCTGTGACCCCCGAAGACAGATCGGACAGCAGGTAGAGCGCCGAGCCGCCAACCTCGTCGATGGTGACGGTGCGCCGCAGCGGCGAATTGCGCTGCTGATAAGAGAACATGTGGCGTGCGTCGGATACGCCTGAGCCGGCGAGCGTCCGCACCGGTCCGGCCGAGATGCCGTTCACCCGAATGCCGCGCGGGCCGTAATCATTGGCGAGATAGCGCACGCTGGCCTCCAGTCCGGCCTTGGCGACGCCCATGACGTTGTAGTTCGGCATGACCCGAACCGACCCGGCATAGGTCAGCGTGATCATCGAGCCGCCATTCGTCATCAGCGCGGCGGCATTGCGGGCGATCTCTGTAAAGGAATAGCAGGAGATCACCATGGTGCGGACGAAGTTGTCGCGGCTGGTGTCGGCGTAGAGGCCCTTGAGCTCGTTCTTGTCGGAGAAGCCGATGGCGTGAACGACGAAATCCAGGCCGCCCCAGACTTCGCGAAGCGTCTGGAAGGTTGCGGTGACCGAGGCGCTGTCCTCGACGTCGCAAGGCACGACCAGCGAGGCACCGAGCTTCTCGGCCAGCGGCTTGACCCGCCGCCCGAAGGCGTCACCCTGATAGGTGAAGGCAAGCTCCGCCCCGTGCTCGGACAGTTTCTTGGCGATGCCCCAGGCGATCGAATGATCGTTGGCGACCCCCATGACAAGCCCGCGCTTGCCCTTCATCAACCCTTCCATAAAAGGCAATCCTTATGCGGAATAGCGCTGGAAAATCAGCGTTGCGTTGGTGCCACCGAAACCGAAGGAATTGGACAGGACGGTGTCGATCTTGGCGTTGTCGATGCGCTTGCGCACGATCGGCATGCCCTCGAATTCGGGGTCGAGCTCCTCGATATGGGCGCTCTCGCCGATGAAGCCGCCCTGCATCATCAGGATGGAGTAGATCGATTCCTGGACGCCGGCGGCGCCGAGCGAATGGCCGGTCAGCGACTTGGTCGAGGTGATATACGGCATCTGGTCGCCGAACACCTCGCGGATGGCGCCCATTTCCTTGGAATCGCCGACCGGCGTCGATGTGCCGTGCGTGTTGATGTAGTCGACCGGCGTCGAGACGGTTGCAAGGGCTTGCCGCATGCAGCGCACGGCGCCTTCGCCGGACGGCGCCACCATGTCGTAGCCGTCGGAGGTCGCGCCGTAGCCGACGATCTCGGCGTAGATCTTGGCGCCGCGTGCCTTGGCGTGCTCCAGCTCTTCCAGCACCAGAACGCCCGCGCCGCCGGCGATGACGAAGCCGTCGCGGTTGACATCATAGGCGCGCGAAGCGGCCGATGCTTTGTCGTTGAATTTCGACGACATGGCGCCCATGGCGTCGAACAGGTCCGACATCGTCCAGTCGAGATCCTCGTGGCCGCCGGCGAACATCATATCCTGCTTGCCCCACTGGATCAGCTCGCAGGCATTGCCGATGCAGTGCGCGGAGGTCGAGCAGGCGGACGAGATCGAGTAATTCACGCCGTGGATCTTGAACCAGGTTGCCAAGGTGGCCGAAGCGGTCGACGACATCGCCTTCGGCACCGCGAACGGACCGATACGCTTCGGGCTGCTGTTCTTGAGCGTCGTTTCGGCGGCTTCCACGATGGTCCTGGTCGACGGTCCGCCGGAGCCCATGACGATGCCGGTCCTCTCATTGGTGATGTCGCTCTCGCCGAGGCCGGCGTCCGCGATCGCCTGATCCATGGCGACATGGTTCCAGGCCGCGCCTTGGCTCAGGAAACGCATTGCGCGGCGGTCGATCATCGCCGACGGGTCGAGCGTCGGCGCGCCCCACACCTGGCAGCGAAAACCGTGCTCGGCGAAGGAATTGGAAAAGCTGATGCCGGACTTGGCATCGTAAAGTGAGGCCTGCACCTCATTGGCGTTGTTGCCGATCGACGACACAATGCCGAGGCCTGTCACTACGACGCGTCTCATTCGCAACTCCTTCCGGCGTAGTTTGGCGAAAAACCTAATTGGTTTCCGCCTTCGATCATACGCAAAATAAACTGCCGCGGCGTCCTTGCGCATCCGTCGGACACGCCAGGCCCCGTGGCGATGGCGATCAGGCGGCGGACTGCTTGGACAGGCCCACCTTCAGATCCGTTGCCGCGTATATGGGTTCGCCATCCGCCTTGAGCCAGCCATCGGCGATGCCGAGCACGAGGCGGCCGCGCATCACGCGCTTGAAGTCGACGCCATATTCGACCTTCTTGACCGATGGCGTCACCATGCCCTTGAACTTCACCTCGCCGGTCGACAGCGCCATGCCTTTGCCGGGTTCACCGAGCCAGCCGAGATAGAACCCGGTCAATTGCCACATGGCGTCGAGGCCGAGGCAACCCGGCATGATCGGATTGCCGATGAAATGGCAGGCGAAGAACCAAAGATCCGGCTTGATGTCGAACTCGGCACGGATGAAGCCCTTGTCGAAGGCGCCGCCGGTCTCGCTGATCTCGGTGATGCGGTCGAACATCAGCATCGGCGGGTAGGGCAGCTGGGCGTTTCCCGGTCCGAACAGCTCGCCGCGGGCGCAGGCAAGCAGTTCCTCGTAGTCGTAGCTGGACTTTTGACCCGCCATTAATTCCGTCCCCGTTCTCGTTCCGGGCGGCAGGGCGCCCATGTCGTTGGTTTCCTAACACACTCTGTTTGTGGCCGGAAACCGGCGTTTGCGCTTAACCCGTGCGCCTGCCTGGGTCAATGCGCGCTATTGATCGCATTTGGGCGACAGAATATATGTCGGGTGGTGTCCAGTTTTTGGCATTGACCTCTTTTTGCCATTCTGGACCGGTCTATGGGGCTTGCAAGCTTAGACGGGATAGATGGATTCGGGCTGCCGGAAGGAAAATGTCGCTGTGGACAAGCGGGTTCGCGAAGCCGGCCTGAGGCCGACGCGCCAGCGCATTGCGCTGGCCGATCTGCTTTTCGCCAAGGGCGACCGTCACCTTTCGGCCGAAGAATTGCATGAAGAGGCGATCGCCGCCGGTGTGCCGGTTTCGCTGGCCACCGTCTACAATGCCCTTCATCAATTCACCCAGGCCGGCATGCTGCGCATCCTCGCCGTCGAAGGGTCGAAGACGTATTTCGACACCAACACTTCCGATCACCACCACTTCTATGTCGAGGGCGAGAACCGGATCTTCGATATCGCCAGCGGCCCGGTGAGCGTCTCCAACCTGCCGGAGCCTCCGGAAGGCATGGAGATCGCCAACGTCGATATCGTGGTGAGGCTGCGCCCCAAGCGCCGCGACTGATCTGCCCGCGATGAGGCCCGTCGATCTGGCGATACGGCTCGAATGGGCCGCAATAGCCGCGGCGGCCACTATCTTCTACAAAATGACCGGGGTGTCCTGGTGGCTGTTGGCGCTGCTCATCCTGGCACCGGACCTGTCGATGCTCGGCTATCTCGCCGGGCCGCGGACCGGCGCGATAGCTTACAACGCCCTGCACATTCTGATTGCTCCGCTCGTTTTGGCGCTTGCCGGCATCCTGCTTGCCGGTCCGGTCGCCATCGCTGTGGCGCTCATTTGGATCGCCCACATCGCCATCGACCGTGCTCTTGGCCACGGCCTGAAGCTTTCCACTGGTTTTCAGGATACGCATCTCGGCCGCATCGGACGCGACCGGAGCGGCGCGGCCGGCTAGAGCGGCGAGGTCAATCCATGGTTTTCTGGATAGCGAGCGCGATTGGACTGTCGATCGGTTATCTCCTCGGCTCCACGCCCACCGGTTATCTCGCAGGGAAACTGCTCAAAGGCATCGACATACGCGAGCATGGCTCCAAGTCCACCGGCGCAACGAACGTCTTGCGAACCCTCGGCAAATGGCCCGCTTTGGCGGTGCTCCTGATGGATGTACTGAAAGGTAGCGCAGCCATCGTTTTTGCCCGCTGGTTTTATTCGTGGCTCTATGGATGGCCGGCCCTCACGCCATCGCAATCGCTTGATCTGCAAACCTTTGTACCTTGGGCTGTCTGCTTGGCCGGTCTTGCCGTCCTGCTGGGCCATGCTCGTTCGATCTGGCTGAATTTCACAGGCGGCAAATCCGCCGCGACGGGGCTCGGCGTATTGCTGGCGATGTCCTGGCCGGTAGGCTTAGGTGCTGCCACGGTTTTTGTCTTTGTGCTGGCTGTTTTCCGGATTGTTTCGCTTGGTTCGATGCTGGCGGCGTTGACGGCCATCGCCCTCGTCTGCGGCTTGGAGCAACCTCTATCCTACCGCTTGCTGGTGGTTGCAGGTGGCATCTACGTGATCGTGCGCCATCGCGCCAACATTCAGCGGCTTCTGGCCGGGACAGAGCCTCGCCTGGGGCAAAGCACGGAACCCCGAGCTTAGTGGTTACATTTCAAGACTGTCGGACAGGCCGCCCGGCGGCGGGCCGGGGCTCCCGATATTTATGACCTCGCTGAGATCAGTTCTTGACCTTTTCGCCCGGGTAGGCGCCCCAGACCTGCGACTGGGCGACCCAGCCGGTATGGCCGTCGAAGGTCATCTCGCACCACTGACCGTCGCACTTCTTGATCGAGCCCATCACGCCTGGCTCGAGGATGGCGACAACGGCGGCGTCCTTGTCGGGATCGTCGAGCAGATTGATTCGGCCGCCCTTGCCGCGCTGCCAGGGGGCGACGATCGCGGTGCGGCGGCCCGAAAGCAGCGACTGGTTGATCCAGCCTTCGGAGCCGTCGGCGTCGCGCACGCGGCGCCAGGTGTCGAATTCCTGGATGATTTCCATCGGCAGTCCGGCCTTCATGTACATCCAGTCGACGGAATAGTTGGCGCCCGGACCGACGCGCGAATTGACGCGTCCGGATTTCAGGCTGACGAAGCGCGGCAGCGGCAGGCCGCTCGGCCCCAGCGTCACGGTCTGCGCCGACGTGGCCGCGCCTTGCGCGGATGTCTGCGGCGCCCAAAGCAGAGTGCCGAGAACGGCTGCGCTGAAAGCCAGGCGGAGCGAGGCGAAACCAGACACGTTCATTCCTTTCGGCGCCGGTCCGTGGGAGGAGCGCCCCTTTTTCTTTGTCTTCGGCGGCACCGCTTGTTACAGGAGTGGCTGATACCGCGACTGGCTTCAAGTTTCGCTTGTCTTGGTTAAAGAGGTCTCAACGAGATCGGTTTCGAGGAAGCTTCGGGGAAACAATGGCAGGTAAAAAACGGCCCCTCGTCGTCATCACGCGCAAGCTGCCCGATCCGGTGGAGACCCGCATGCGCGAACTGTTCGACGCGCGCCTCAACGTCGAGGACCGGCCGATGACCCAGCCTGAACTGGTTGCGGCGGTCAAGGAAGCCGACGTGCTGGTCCCGACCATCACCGACCACATCGATGCCGCGCTGATCGCCCAGGCCGGCGAGAACCTCAAGCTGATCGCCAATTTCGGCAACGGCGTCGACAAGATTGACGTCTCGGCGGCGGCCAAGAAAGGCATCACCGTCACCAACACGCCTAACGTGCTCACCGAAGACACCGCCGACATGACCATGGCGCTGATGCTCGCCGTGCCGCGCAGGCTGGCCGAAGGCGCCAACGTGCTCACCGGCGAGAAGAAATGGGCCGGCTGGTCCCCGACCTGGATGCTCGGCCGCCGCATCTGGGGCAAGCGCCTGGGCATTGTCGGCATGGGCCGTATCGGCACGGCGGTCGCCAGGCGCGCCAAGGCGTTCGGCCTGTCCATCCACTACCACAACCGCCACCGCGTGCTGCCGGCGGTCGAGGACGAATTGGAAGCGACCTATTGGGAAAGCCTCGACCAGATGCTCGCCCGGATGGATATCATCTCGGTCAATTGCCCGTCGACGCCGGCGACCTTTCATCTGCTGTCGGCCCGGCGGCTGGCGCTGATGCAGCCGGCGGCCTACATCGTCAACACAGCGCGGGGCGACATCATCGACGAAGAGTCGATGATCAAACTCATCCAGGACGGCAAGATCGCCGGCGCCGGCCTCGACGTCTACGAGCACGAGCCGGCGCTGAACAGCAAGCTGTTGAAGCTCGCCCACAAGGGCAAGGTCGTTTTGTTGCCGCATATGGGCTCGGCGACGCTCGAAGGCCGCATCGACATGGGCGAGAAGGTGATCATCAACATTCGCGCCTTCTTCGACGGCCATCGCCCGCCGGACCGTGTGTTGCCGCTCAGGACCTGAAAACCACGATTTGTTCAGGCGGCGACGCTCACGGCGCCGTCGTCGTCGACTTTGACGGTGCTTCCGCGATAGGCGTCGAACACACCGCGTCCGAGCCGCACCGCCATAGGCGTTTCCCAGCCCATTTCGCGCGCGACGATCAGGCCGAGCAGAAGAATGGCGTCCGGCTCGTGCAGGATAAGGGCTGCCGGCCCGCGGCCGTTGTGGACCAGTTCCATCAGCACTGCCGAAGCCGACGAGGAGCCGATGGTGCCCGGCAGGAACAGCACCCGGCCGAAAATCACCTCGCCATGCTGCGGGTGGCGGACATCGGCGATGCGCCCTGTCTTCGGGTCGACGCCGCCCCAGAAGCTGATCGGCGCCGTCAGCACCAGCGCTTCGCCTTTACCGGCCTTGCCCCGTACCAATATCTCCGCGGCGGCGCTCATGCGGCGAGGTCCGTGAAGCGCGGCTTGCCGGCGACCGCGCTTTCGACGCAATCGGCGAGCGAGGCATAGAGCACCGCATAGCCGGTGTTGCCTGGAGCGTAATGCGCGAACTTGCCCGAATTGGTCATCAGCACGCCGCCGGAAAGTTCCGGCATGATCGGCGTCACCACCACGCATGTGTCGGCAACGATGACGACGCCGCTTCCTTCGAGCCTCTTCCGCCGGCCGTCCTGCTCCAGCAAGGCAAGCACATGACGGCCGGTGCAGGCATAGATCGGCACGGCGAGCCGTCTTCCGGCAATCAGCCGCTCCAGCATCTCGAACTCGGCAAAGGACAGATGCGGGCTGCCAATGGCGGCCGCATCGATGGTTTTCGGCACCGCCGCGGTCGACAGGCCGGCGCGAGCCTTCGCCGCCATCTGCGGCGTGACGTGGATCATCGCCTCCGGTTCAGGCCCGGCCAGAATGGTTTCGACGTTGGGCGCCTCTGGCGTGACGCCTGCAATGTGGAACAGCCCCACCGCGCCGGATGAAGCGGCCGCTGCGCCGAAGGCCTTCAGCGCGTCCTCGCCGGGGTGACTGGCGATTCCGGCGACGACGCCGATCGTATCGCCGACCTCGCGGCCATAGAGGCTGCCCAGCACCGGCCAGGCGATCTCGGAAGCGAGGAAGGAAGGCGATAGGCCCGAGACGTCGAACACCAGCCGCGCCCGGCGGTTCTCGGCCCGGTGCAGGCCATAATCCGGCGCGCGGCCGGTGATGGCGCAGGCGATGTCGAGGAAATCGCCGTAGCGGTTGGTGCGGGCGCCCAGCACCGAATTGCAGAACACCACCGCATTGGACTCGCCCCAGGCGACATCGCTGCCCTGTGCCGGCCTGTGCCCGGCCTGATAGGGCGCGCAGGTCCAGCTTTGCTCGCAGCCGAGCTTGCGATAGGCATCCATCATCCGCCGCGCCATGCCGCGCTGCGGCTCTTCCAGGCGAATGCGCGAGCAGCCCGTCAGGTCGAGCGCCCCGACATTGAGCGTCGAGCGCACTGCGATCCTGGCGCCGCCTTCGACCAGCCGCTCGGCGAACAGCGTGCCGGAATCGCCGTGATAGAGCGCGCCGTCGATATGCGCCGAACAGATCGGGATCAGCCGCGGCGCTCCGAGCAGGCGCGCGCTCTCGGCGACGATGCGCATCGCCATTCCCGCGCCGTCCTTACCGGCGGCGGTTGCCTGTTCCAGCGGGCTGAGCGCGAGGCTCAAGACAGCACCTTGCGCATGGTGATCGAGGTCGGCCTGTCGTAGCCCGCATGCGCGGTGCGCCCGGTCTCGCGAAATCCGAGCCGGGCGAAGGCCGCGTGGTTCGCCGTAAGCTCGATACGCGTCTGCAGCTCGAGGGCCTGCTTGCTGCGCCGGTGGGCAAGATCGTCGAGGGCCTGCATCAGCCGTCCGCCTATGCCTCGCCCCTGAAGGCCAGGCTCGACGGCAAGCTTGCCGACATAGAAATCGTCTGCCCTCTCCATCGCAAAGACGCAGCCGACGATCCGGCCGTTCTCCATGGCCAGGAACGGCGTTTCTTGCCCGGCCTTGCTCTTGAGGTTTTCGGGTGTGAGCTGATGCGCCGAGGATGGCGGGTCGATGACGCCGTCCATATAGGCGAAGGCGCGCCGGATCAGCGCCAGCAATTCGTCCCACTGCGCGAAGTCCGGCGGAAGCTCGCTGACGAGGAGAGTGGCCATCTGATCCATGCGCTCAGACTGCCTTGTAGCGGACGATGTCGAAACGTGCGGTCAGCCCGTCGTAAAGCAGCAGCCGGCCGACCAGCGGCTCGCCGATGCCGGCGATCAGCTTGATCGCCTCCATCGCCTCCAGCGTGCCGATGACGCCCGTCAGCGCGCCGACGATGCCGGCAACGGCGCAGGATGGCACCAGCCCTTCGGGCGGCGCTTCCGGAAAAAGGTCGCGGTAGCCTGGATTGCGCTGGCCATCGGCGCCCGTTTCAAATGGCTTCAGCACCGTCACCGAGCCGTCGAAGCGGCCGACGGCGGCAGTGACCAGGGGCTTCTTTTCCTGGGCGCAGGCATCGGCCAGAGCATAGCGTGTCTCGAAATTGTCGGAGCCGTCGACCACGATATCGTATTGGGCGACGAGGGCAGGGGCATTTTGCTCGGTCAGCCTGAGGCGATGTAGTTCCACCCTGACATTGGGGTTGATGCGCATGATCGCCGCCGAAGCGCTATCGGTCTTCGCCATGCCGATTGTATCGCTGCCATGGATCACCTGCCGCTGCAGGTTGGACAAGGAGACATCATCGTCGTCGACGATGCCGAGCGTGCCGACGCCGGCCGCGGCGAGATACTCGAGCACAGGCGCCCCAAGCCCGCCGGCGCCGATCACCAGCACCCGCGCCCGCTTCAGCTTCTGCTGGCCGGGGCCGCCGATTTCGGGCAGCACGATGTGGCGGGCATAGCGCTCGAGCTCTTCGTCGGTGAGGGCAGCATTCGTCATGGCCGGACCATATAGCGGGCAGGAAACCTTGTCATGCACATGCAAAGCGAAGCCTTGTCACTGACATGCAAGGCGAAGCCTTGTCACTCACATGCAAGGCGAAGCCTTGTCACTGACATGCAAGGCGAAGCCTTGTCATGCATATGCAAAGCGAAGCTTTGTCACTCACATGCAAAGCGAAGCCTTGTCCCGCAGCACAAAGCCTTGCTCGTGCAAGGCGCTTTGAACTCTTCGACAGTTCAGCCGGTCGGGCCGACGCTGCCGTGATCGACCGTCAGGAATTGCGCCCGCCCGGCAAGGCTGGAAAACAGCGCCGCGTCGGTGCCGGTCATGAAGGCCTGGCAGTTGAGCTCTTCGAGGATGAAAAACAGCGCAGCGCGCCGGCCGCTGTCGAGATGCGCGGCGATCTCGTCGAGCAACAGGATCGGCGTCAGGCCCGACATCTCGCCGGTCAGCCGCGCATGCGACAGCACGATGCCGACAAGCAGCGCCTTCTGCTCGCCGGTCGAGCACAATTCGGCCGGCATCGACTTCGGCCGGTGACGGACCGTGAGGTCGGAGCGGTGCGGACCGTCGAGCGTGCGGCCGGCGGCGCGGTCGCGCTCGCGGCCATTGGCGAGTATGGCGCGGAATCGCTCCTCGACGTCGACTGCCGGTGTGACCGCGATTTCGCTTTCCAATTCGCCGGCGAGGCTGATGTCGGCCTGCGGAAACGGGCCGCTGCCCGGCAGCTTGTCGATCATGGCCGCAAGCAGTCGCACCAGCTCGGCCCTGGCCGCCGCGATCGCCACCCCGGTTTCGGCCATCTGCATCTCGATCGCGTCGAGCCAGCCGCTGTCGCGCGAGCCTTCCGTAAGCAAACGGTTACGGCCACGCATCGCCTTCTCGTAATCGAGCGCGCGCTGCCCGTGGCCGGGGTCGATCGCCAGCACCAGCCGGTCGAGGAAGCGGCGGCGGTCGGCGGCCGGCCCTGGAAACAGCCCGTCCATCGCCGGCGTCAGCCAGACGACCCGCAGCCATTCGAGCATATCCTCGGCCGATTTTGCCGGCGCGCCGTTGATGCGCACGCGCCTGCCGCCTTCCGCGGCACCATCGCCGCCGGCAATGCCGGTGCCGATTTCGACCTGACCTTCCGGTCCTTCGATGCGCGCATGCAAGGCAAAGCCGCCATCGCCGCCCTCGCGGGCGACGTCGGCGTAAGGCGCGCGGCGCAGCCCGCGCCCGGGCGTCAGCAGCGAGACTGCTTCGAGCAGATTGGTCTTGCCGGCGCCATTGTCGCCGGACAGCACGACAGCGCCAGGGCCGAGATCAAGCGAAAGTCCCGCATAGTTGCGAAAATTTGTAAGTGTAAGCTTACTTATATAGCTCTGCTGCCGAAGCTGTTTAGCGTCCGAGGTCACGGCGACATGTGAGGCCTGCTAGAGCAATTCCGGGAAAAGTGCATAGCGGTTTTCCGTCCGGAATTGCGTCAACAAAGAGACAAAGCCTAGACCCGCATCGGCATCAGCACGTAGAGCGCGGTCTCGTCGGCCATGTCGTGGATCAGCGTCGGAGACCCGGCATCCGCCAGCATGAACTTGGCTTCCGAACCGGTGAGCTGGGCGGCGACATCGAGCAGATATTTGGCGTTGAAGCCGATCTCGATCGGGTCGGACGAGTATTCGGCCGCCAGCTCCTCGGTTGCGCTGCCGGAATCCGGATTGTTGACGGCGAGCGTGAGCTGGCCGTCATTGATCGACAGTTTCACGGCTCGGCCGCGCTCGGACGAAATGGTCGAGACGCGGTCGACGGCGGCGGCAAAGCTCTGGCGGTCGATAACCAGCTTCTTGTCATTGCCGGTCGGGATGACGCGCTGATAATCGGGGAAGGTGCCGTCGATCAGCTTCGAGGTCAGGATGACGCTGCCGATGGTGAAGCGGATCTTGGTATCCGACAGCTCCGTCGTCACCGCGATATCCGGGTCGTCGACCAGCTTCTGCAGCTCGCTCACCGTCTTGCGCGGGATGATGATGCCGGGCATGCCTTCGGAGCCTGCCGGCGCGTCGATCTCGGCGCGCGCCAGTCGGTGCCCGTCGGTCGCGACCGAGCGCAGCTTCAGCTTGCCGCCCGCCTCATGCGTGTGCAGGAAGATGCCGTTGAGATAGTAGCGCGTCTCCTCGGTCGAGATCGCGAACTGCGTCTTCTCGATCAGGCCCTTGAGCGCCACCGAATCGAGCCGGAAGATGTGCGAGAAGGAGCCGGCTGAAAGCTCCGGGAAATCGGACTGCGGCAAGCACTGCAGGCGGAAGCTGGAGCGCCCGGACGTGACGGTCATCGCGTTGCCGTCCTCGTCGGTCTTCAGCATCACCTCGGCGCCGTCGGCCAGCTTGCGCACGATGTCGTAGAGCAGATGCGCCGGAACCGTCGTCGCGCCGCCGCGCTCGACCTTGGCCGGCGTGGCTTCGGTCACTTCAAGGTCGAGGTCGGTGGCCTTCATTTCCAGGCTGGCGCCCTCGGCGCTGAGCAGCACATTCGACAGAATCGGGATGGTGTTGCGCCGCTCCACCACGCGATGGACGTGGTTGAGGGACTTCAGGAGATTGGATCGTTCCAGGATAACACGCATGACGAAACAGGCTCGCTTCAATGAATGAGCGGGTCACCGGGCAGCGGCGCCCCGCAAAAGCTCCGAAAAGCTCAGAATCTATGTAAGCTGACAGTAAAAACCCTGCAAACGCAAGCCCGCGGCACCGGTTCCAGCCGGTTGCGCGGGCTTTCTGGGGATAAAGCGGGCTAAGCGCTCAGGCCTGCTCGTTGATCAGCCTTCTGAGCAGTTCGAGTTCCTGCGCCAGCGTGTTGTCGGCGCCGGAAAGATCCTCGATCTTGCGCACGGCGTGCAGAACCGTCGTGTGATCGCGGCCGCCGAAACGGCGTCCGATCTCCGGCAGCGAGCGCGGCGTCATCACCTTGGACAGATACATCGCTACCTGCCGCGGTTTGACGATGGTGCGCGTGCGACGGTTTGAGAGCAGTTCCGTCTTCGAAACGTTATAGTGGCGCGCCACGATGCGCTGGATGTCCTCGATACGCACCCGCTTCGGCTCGCCCGAGCGGTAGATATGACCGAGGATCTCGTCGATGCGGTCGATAGTGATCTGCGGCTCGAAGGACTGGCGAAACAGAAGTTGGTTGAAGGCGCCTTCAAGCTCGCGCCCGCTGCCCGTCACCGTTCTGGCGACGTGATCGAGGATCTCATCCGAAATGTCGAGCGAGGTATCGTCGATCTTGGCGGTAGCAAGGCGCAGCTTCAGCATGCCGAGGCGCATGCCGAAATCCGGCGCCGACATTTCGAGCGCCACGCCGCCGTTGAGGCGCGAACGCACCCGCGGCTCCAATGACTCCAGTTCAGACGGCGGCCGGTCGGCGGCGACCACCACCTGCTTGGCGCTGTCGAGCAGCATGTTGATGAGATGGCAGAACTCGTGCTGGATCGACTTGCCCTGCAGGAACTGCATGTCGTCGATGATCAGCAGATCGATGTCGCGCAGCTGCTCCTTCAGCGTCAGCGCATTGTTGTCGCGGATCGCGGTGGCGAAGCGCCACATGAAATATTCCGCCGTCAGGTAGACCACGCGCGATTTCGGATTGTGCCGCAGCGATTCCGCCGCGATCGCCTGCAGCAGATGCGTCTTGCCCAGGCCGACGGTCGCATGGAGAAAGAGCGGGTTGAAGCGCACCGCGCTCGACTGCGATTCCGCCACCGCCTTAGCCGCCGCGAAAGCAACACGGTTCGAAGGGCCTTCGATGAAGGAAGTGAAAGTGTAGCGCGGATCGAGCGGCGACCCCAGCACATTGTGGCGGAACTCGGTCTCCGCCGGCACGCCCTGGCGGGGCGCCGGCGTCCGCTCCACCCGACCGGCGCTCGCGGTGCCGGCGGCAAGCGCGGTCTGGGCCTGCTTGGTCATCTTGCGCGCCGGCGCGATCTCCGGCTCGACATTGTTGCGGCCCTGCCGCGTGGCGGTCCGCACGACGATCTCGATCTTGAGAAGGTCGGGATCCTCGTGCCTCCACAGTTCGGCGATAAGATCAAGGTAATGGCCGTTGATCCACGACCGCAGGAAGGCCGTCGGTACCGAGATGCGGACCATGCCGCGCGACGCCTCGGCAACCTTCATGCGGCCAAACCAGCTCGAATAGACCTCGGCTCCCAGACGCGCCTTCAATTGGGCCTTGACCCGCTCGAACTTCTGTTCAGCGTCGCTGGATGCCGCCATGTCGTCCCCTCCGACGATAGTTGCTGGGAATGGGAGTTCGCCCGCAATCTCCCCTTCGATGCCGCTCTGCATGATCAAGTTCCTTGTCTCTCGTACCCTTTTTCCGCCGGGAGTGCGCCTCCTGCACCCTGGGTCCGGCGACGTTTTTCGCTGCGCCTCTATCGCCGCCGCCGGCGATATCGTTGCAACGTTGCGCAAGGGACCTCTGCCGGCTCTCGCAAGCCGGCTTGATCATGCCAAGACAATACAACACCGCCCGGCGAAAATGCCGGCCCAACGTCGACTGCCATGTACAATTACGCCAGTCCCCTACCCGCACCGAAGAGACAAACCAAGCCGCACGCGGAATTGCTCCGCGTCATGAATTCCGCCATTTTTTGCTGGCCGATTCAGGCTGGGTTAAGGGCAGGTGCCCGTCCCTTCGATGGATGGACATTACCGAAATCGCTGTGGATAGGGCAAGGCCACGTCTAACGGATTTTTAACGAATCTGGTTACCGGAGACGTGTTCAAAGCAGGTGCCACTGCGGCCCATTTTCATAAAGCCATTGTGATTCAAACCCTTTTCCGTGGAATGTGAAAAAGGCCACACCTTCGGAAATTTTCTGAAATAATTCTCTTGACAGCTACTTGTCCCCCGCCGCTCCTCCGCGAGTTGAACAAGCTGTGGATGACCGTCTGTAAGATTTTGAAAAATATATGGATTTTGTGGCAGGCTCATCTATGGCCGTGCCCGCATCCAGCGGTCGTCGACATGAGCGATTATGTATATGCCGGCAAAACATTGGCTACTTTGAAATTCGGCCCAAGCGTCGTTGTCCGACCGTTCTTTTTAAGTACTTGCCGGCAAACGAAAAAACCCGGCCTGTGCGGCCGGGTTCAAGGATAACGGTTCTAAAGGGAAGTCGGTCAGGCCGACAGCACCTTGACCCGCTGGGCCAGCCGCGAAACCTTGCGGGAAGCCGTGTTCTTGTGGAGGACACCCTTGGTTGCTGCGCGCATCAATTCCGGCTCCGCGGCCTTGAACGCTTCCAGCGCAGCAGCCTTGTCGCCGGCGGCGAGCGCCTCTTCGACCTGGCGAACATAGGTGCGGACGCGCGACCGACGGTTCTTGTTGATCGCCGCCCGGCGGGCGATCTTGCGCGTTGCCTTTTTGGCCGAGGACGTATTGGCCATGATGCCTCTCTTCTGATCTGGTGGGCGCCAGCGGGTCGCAGGGCGCAAAAAACAAACGGGCAGCCACGGGCCGCCTCGGTTGGTGCGGCTTATAGTTCAGCTTTTCCGGCGCGTCAACGCCGCTTCGCGGTCTTTTTGGGCCTGAAGCCGCGCCTCGCTGAAACGGGTCTGCGCGCCTAAAGCCGTTGTCTTGGTGCATGCCCGGCTTCTTGCCAAAATCGCGGCACGCATTAGGCCGACAAGCCCTAGCTGTTGCTGAAATTCGGCTTCCGCTTCTCGACGAAGGCGGCCATACCCTCCTTCTGGTCATCGAGCGCAAACAGCGAGTGGAAAAGGCGGCGCTCGAAGCGCAGCCCCTCGGCAAGCGTCGTCTCGAAAGCGCGGTTGACGGCTTCCTTCGTCATCATCACCGACGGCAGGGAAAACTCGGCGATCTTCGCTGCCGCTTTCAGCGCCTCCTCGACCAGCTCGGCCGCCGGCAACACTCGCGACACCAGTCCGCAGCGCTCGGCCTCGGCAGCGTCCATCATCCGCCCGGTCAGGCACATGTCCATCGCCTTC
Source organism: Mesorhizobium sp. WSM3864 (assembly GCF_002294955.1). Taxonomy (NCBI): domain Bacteria; kingdom Pseudomonadati; phylum Pseudomonadota; class Alphaproteobacteria; order Hyphomicrobiales; family Phyllobacteriaceae; genus Mesorhizobium; species Mesorhizobium sp. WSM3864. The sequence continues at coordinate 31,672 of NZ_NSGD01000023.1, read as the reverse complement.
GACTTGCCGACGAAGCGGGTCAATCGCTGCGATCCGCCCATGCCCGGCATGACGCCGAGCGTGATCTCGGGCTGGCCGAATTTTGCGTTGTCGGCTGCGATGATGAAATCGCACATCATGGCCAGTTCGCAGCCCCCGCCAAGTGCGTAGCCGGCGACCGCGGCGATGATCGGCTTGCGCGCACGGGTGAGCTCCTCCCACCCGACAAAGAAGTCCTGAGTATAGGCGTCGACAAAGGAGATCGCCTGCATTTCCTTGATGTCGGCGCCGGCCGCGAAGGCCTTTTCCGAACCCGTGAGCACCATCGCACCGATGCCGGCATCGGCGCCGAACGCATTCACCGCCGCCACGATCTCGGCCAGCACCTGCGAATTCAGGGCATTGAGCGCCTTCGGCCGGTTCAGCGTGATCAGCCCGACCTTGCCGCGTGTCTCCACGAGAATGGTTTCATAGGCCATGGCATCGTCTCCTCGCTTCGATTGAGGAGACCGGTCTAGCTCACCGCTGACAGGTCCGGCAATAGAAGGTCGATCGGCCGCTCTGCACGATGCGTTCGATATGGCCGCTGCAGCCCGGTTTCGGACATGGCTCGCCTTCGCGGTCATAGACCGCGAAGGAATGCTGGAAATAGCCAAGCGACCCGTCTGCCTGGACATAGTCGCGCAGCGAGGAACCGCCGGCGGCGATCGCGTCGGCGATGACCGAGCGGATGGCGGCGGCCAGGCGTTCGCATTGCTCTTTCGCTCTCTTGCCGGAGCCGGCTATGGTGCCGGCTTCGCGCAGCGGCGACAGGCCGGCGCGCCACAGCGCTTCCGACACATATATGTTGCCGAGCCCGGCGATCAGCCGCTGGTCGAGCAACGCGGCCTTGAGCGGCGATCTGCGGCCTTCGAGCAGCGAGGCGAGCAGGGGACCGTCGAGCGCATTGCCGGTCGGCTCGATGCCCAGCCCTGCCAGCATTGGATGCGTGTCCGGCGCGCCTTCGGCAAACAGCATGAAGCCGAAACGGCGCGGGTCGTTGAAGATGACGCGGGACCGCTCGCCCTTCGGGGAGTCGACATCGAATACGACGTGGTCATGCGCCGCGCTCTTCGAGCGCTCGTGATGGAAGCTGCCGGGAATGTGGCCGTTGCCAGCGGTTTCGACGCGGAACGATCCCGACATGCCGAGATGGCAGATCAGCACCGGACCGTTTTCGATGTGCATCGTCAGATATTTGGCGCGCCTGCCAAGCGCCGTCACGGTTTTGCCGGCAAGCCGCTCCGAGAACCGTTCGGGAAAGGGAAAGCGAAGGTCTGGCCGTCGCGCCTCGACATTGACGAGCCGCGCCCCTTCCAGGACCGGCTGCAGCCCCCGCCGCACCGTTTCGACTTCAGGCAGTTCGGGCATGGCCGCCTATCGTCGCGAGGAAAGAGGTGCCGTGGCGGCCAGGCGCAAGCCCGAGATGATCCGCGATGGTTTCGCCGATATCGGCGAAGGTCGGCCTGAGCCCGATGTCGCCGCCCTTCAGTCCCGGCCCTATCCCGATCACCGGAACGCGTTCGCGGGTATGATCGGTGCCGCGCCAGGTCGGATCGTTGCCGTGGTCGGCGGTGAGGATGAGAAGGTCGCCCGACTTGAAGCGCGACAGCGCTTCCGGCAGCCGGCGATCGAAGGCCTCGAGCGCTCCGGCATAGCCGGCGACATCGCGCCGATGGCCGAACTCGGTATCGAAATCGACGAAATTGGCAAAGACCAGATCGCCTTCGCCGGCGTCGTCCATGGCGGAGAGCGCCTTGTCGAACATCGCCATGTTGCCGCCCGCCTTGCGCACCTCCGCGATGCCGCGATGGGCGAAGATGTCGCCGATCTTGCCGACGGCGATGACCTTGCTGCCGCGCTTGGTCAGCCGGTCGAGCAAGGTCGGCTCCGGCGGCGGCACGGCATAGTCGCGGCGGTTGTGGGTGCGCTGGAAGGTGACGCTTGTCTCGCCGACGAAGGGCCGCGCGATCACCCGCCCGATCTTGAGCGGATCGACCAGCCGGCGCACCGTCAGGCAAAGCTCGTAGAGCCGCTCCAGGCCGAAATGCGTCTCGTGCGCGGCGATTTGCAATACGGAGTCGACCGATGTGTAACAGATGGGCTTGCCGGTCCGGATGTGTTCCTCGCCGAAGCGCTCGATGATCTCGGTTCCTGGCGCATGGCAATCGCCGAGGATGCCCGGCACCTTGCCTTCGCGGATGATCGCGCCGGTCAGCTCGGCCGGGAAGGCGGGCACGGTGTCGGGAAAATAACCCCAGTCGAAACGCACGGGCAGGCCGGCAATCTCCCAATGGCCCGACGGCGTGTCCTTGCCGCTCGAGACCTCCTGGGCAGCGCCATGGAACGACGCGGCAAGCAGCGGCGCGTCGAGGTCGACCGTCAGCCCGCTTGCCGTCTTGGCCGCGCGGGCAAGCCCTAGCGAGATCATGTTGGGGGCGGCGAGCGGTCCGCTGCGCAGGCCTTCACGATCCGCACGGCCCTCGGCGCAAGCTTGTGCGATGTGTCCGAATGTGTCGGCGCCGGCATCGCCGTAGCGTTCGGCATCGGCCGCTCCGCCGATGCCGAAAGAATCGAGAACGAATAGGAAAGCCCGCGCCATAGGGGTGCCATCGTGCCAATCTAACCAGCCAGACATAGAGTTCCGCAGCGGCGTTGGCAAATCGGATGCCAGACCGCAACGGCTTGGTGCAAAGTGGTGCGGATCGAGCGAATGCGGCAAGGATGGGCATGGGCGCAAAATCGGCGGCAAGCCAGGCATTGAGGACCTGCGCGGCGGCTCTCGCGGTGCTCTCCGCGGCCCCGCCGGCGCATGCCGACTGGCGCGACGACATCGGCACGTTTCGCATAGGAATCGTCGCCGAGCCCGGAGGAGGCAACACGGTACCTGATCTGGCCCGCTTGACGGATGCCTATACGAACGCTCTCGGCATGAAGGTCGAGTTCGTGGTTGCTCGCGACTATGCGGCATTGATCGAGGCTCAGGCGAGCGGCCGCATACAGTATGCGGTCTATTCGGCGCTCGCCTATGCTACGGCTTCGGAGCGCTGCGGCTGTGTCGAGCCGCTGGTGGCGCCTGTCGATGCCGATGGAGCCGCCGGCGTCCGTTCCGTGCTGGTGACGCGCGACGGCAAAGTGCCGGGCCTCACAGCGATCGCCTCGCATCGGATCGCCATCGCGCCCGCCGACAATGTCGCCGGTTCTCTCCTGCCGCTGACCGGACTGGCCGGCGAAGGGGTGCAGATCGCGCAGGATTCACCTTTCCTGGCGCGCGCCTCGTCGGCCACCGCGGCCGAGGCGATGCTCGGCGACGGCGAAGCCGACGGCCTGTTCGGCTGGGAGCCTGTCGGCGCCGACGGCCAGCCTACCGACACGGGCGGCACCATCCTGCGGCTTGCGGCCGCCGGCGTCCCGAAGACGTCGCTTCGGGTGCTGTGGAACTCGGCTCCGCTGCGATATGGGCCTCATGCGGTGCGCAGCGATCTCGACGCCGAAGCCAAGCGCCGGCTGGCCGTGTTTCTGACCAATCTCAAGTCGCTGACCCCGGATGTCTACGATCTTCTGGAGCCGACGCACTCCGGCGGCTTCGAACTGGCCGTCTCAAAGGACTATGCAACGGCCCTGGCCATCGTGCGGCGGGAAACTGGCGGGGATTAGTCCGTCAGCAGTCGGTGCAAGGAACCGTAGGACCGCGGCGCGGCCTCAGATAGTATGTTTCGCCCATCGATATGTTGTTGAAGGCCGAGGTCAATCCAAGCGTCGACGAACTGTCGGCGGACCAGGTGATGATCGGCTTATAGCCGAGGTCGCTTTCCACCCGGACAAGGAAGGTGTTGCGGATATTCAGCGTTGGCGGAACGGTGGTGGGACTGGTCTTCGCCGCGTCGGCGCTATAGGTGGTGCCCACAAGCTTGCGCGACCAGGCCACCGTCGCCTTGGGCGATGCCTCGTCGGAGATCTGGATCCCGGTGATGATGATCGTCGGCGTGGAGCGGTTGTAGGGCTGCAGCGTCGAGGTGCCGATCTTCATGATCGCGTCGAGATCGGCCTTCGTGACGCTGGTCTGCTGCGTGACGAGATCCGCCACCATGCTGCCGATGCGGCTGACCTTCTTGCTGGTCTCGATGGCCTGCGAGGCTTCCATCGTGATGAAGTACATGATGAGCAGCACCGGCACGATGAAAGCGAACTCGATTGCCGCGACGCCGCGGCGATCGCGGCAAAACCGTGCCGCCTTCGCCACGAAAGCCGAAATTCGTCGCTGTGCCCCCGCACGGTACATATCCTGCCCCCACACCGCCTCAAGTCTCGGCCGGCCGCAATCTTGAAGCATGTTTCCCGAAAGCGGACCCAGTTTCGGGAGACATGCCGACAATCAAAAAGCTAAAGCAGGTCGCGTCACGCGCCCTGCCTTAGTCGTCAAATGGTTCGTTCTGCCAGGTCACCGATGCGAAGTGCAGCGTCTTGCCGCCATTCAGATTGGCCATTTGTTTGGCCAGGAAATCGGTAATCACCGGCCATTTGTAGAAAACCCGCAGCATGTTCTTCGATTCCGCCAGCCCCGGCGACACCGTGAAAGTCGTCGAGCTCGTGCCTGTCAGCACGATTTCGCCGTTCTGGATTTTGAAGCCCGCCGCCGCGGCGTCGGCGAAGGTCGGATATTCGCGCAGGTCCACCAGAAGTGAAGCATCTGACCCCGACCCGGGGCAGTTCGTGGCGACCATGATCTCCAGCCTGTCGCAGATCAGCGTCTTGATCGAGGCGTCGGTGACGTTGGCCTTCTTGAGCTGGCCGGTTCGCAACTGGCGCGCGATATCGTCGGTGGCGTTGGCCATCACTTCCTGGCCGGCGAACGAGATGCAGCTCTCCAGGATGGCGAAAACGAGCAAGGCGAACGGCATGGCCAGCATTGCGAATTCCAATGCCGTGCTGCCGCGCCTATCGCTGAAGAAACCGGGGCGTGGCTTTGCCTCGGCCTTGCCGTCCATGCCACCCTTGGGCGCCCTGCTCATGTTCCGTTCCTGCCGATCCCTTGCAATGTCGGCTGCAACCTATCGACCACCCATTGAGGTCCGGTTTGGATCAGCGTTAAACTCGGTGGGCGGCCCTTAACCCGCTGTTAACCTGCGGGCGCTTGCGTCCTTAAGCTCAGCGGGCTGCGTTCATTTCCGTTTCGGACGTTTTCTCAGCCTCGCTCTTGTACGAGCTTTCGCAGTAGGGCGTGCAGGACATGGTTTGGACTTCGGCGCGTCGATAGATGCGCACCGAGGACGCGGCTTGCCTGACGACCGTCACCTGCTCATCGATGATCGGGCTGCCATCGGAATCGAGCACGACCAGATTGGTCACCCCGAAACCCTTGCCGGTGAGAACGACCGTCGAGGCGTCCTGCACGGCGGCATCGGCTATGGCCGGATTGCCCACGACGATTGTATCGGCCGCGCGCGACAACTTGACGATCTTTGCTTGATTCATGGTGACCTCGATGCCGGCGCCGGCGCTGGCCGGCATGACGGATGCGGCGACAGCCAACAGCGCGACGACTGAAAATGGCGATCTCGACGAGGTCATTGAAGCGCTCCGGAGCGGCAGACTGTTCAACGGAACATGAACGAAATTGGTGAACCGACGGTTAAGCGCCGCATGGCCGCGATAACGATTGGCCGGCTCGGCGGTCTTAAGCCGAGAGCATACGCTGTTTTAGCGAAATCGCGGATGGGCCCGATCTCCACGCTTTTCCTGCCCGCCGCTCCGCCTCTGGAGGTTTAGGCCACGGTTAACCAAGCAACGGGATCGCCTCCGGAAAGGAATCGGTAAGGGTATTTATTAAGCCGATCGAAAGGGCTTCCCCCTAGATTTGGCACATCCGATCAACCGGCAAGAGAAGTTGACGGAAGTGCTGTAACACGTGGAGTAGGAGCTCTCGAATGTCTAACCTCATCGCACGTTTCGTGAAGGACGAATCCGGCGCGACCGCCATCGAATACGGTCTGATCGCCGCCCTCATCGCACTCGCCATCATGGTCGGCGCCGGCCAGCTCGGCACTGCCCTGAATGCCAAGTTCACGGCGATCGCCAGTGCCGTCCAGACGGGTAAGGCCCCGTAATGGCTGCGTGAGCCAATTGCTTTAGAGATGGAAGGGCCGCCTCTGGCGGCCCTTTTTTGCAATCCCGTGATTTGGACCTCCAAGCTCATCAAGCTCTAATCCAGAATACGTAGACTGCAACTTGCAAATTGCGCCATAGGCTGCCCCATGCTTGAAGCCGTAATCTTCGTCGTCTTTCCTTTCTGCATGCTGTTTGCGGCGATCTCCGACATGCTTTCGATGACGATCGCCAACCGCGTGCCGGTGCTGCTCGTGGCGACGTTCGCTCTGGTCGCTCCGTTGACGGGGATGGATTGGGCCATCTATGGCGGGCATTTCGCCGCCGGAGCCCTGGTGCTGGCCGCGACTTTTGGGCTGTTCGCGCTCGGCGGCATGGGCGGCGGCGATGCCAAGCTGCTGGCCGCGACCGCCGTATGGATGGGGCTTAACATCAATCTCATCGGCTACCTGGTCACCTCGACATTGATCGGCGGCCTGCTGACGGTCGCCATTCTGGCCTACCGGAAATCGCCATTTGCGGCCTACACCGGCCACAACCGTTTTCTGCGCCATTTCGCCGACGAGAGCGCAGGCATTCCTTATGGCGTCGCGCTTGGTCTCGGCGGGCTCCTCAGCTTTCCGGATTCTCCGTTGATGGTCTGGGCGCTGGATAGGCTCACGACCTAAAGCATATCGCCATCTTCAGATGCGCTCGGTGCGCTTTGGAGTTTGGCTTTACGCTTGCCCTGTTCCCAAACAGCTTGTTGCCTTCGGAAAATCCGTTTCTGTGACGCGGGTTCTCGCGGCGCTTGGCCGCCTTTTTCTGTTAACGGCAAGCGGTTCGGTCCAATTTGAGTAAACCTTAAATTAATCACGATCGTAAGCATTGCATTAACCTTGTTTTGACGATTGCGGCTGCAAAGTCCGGCTTGGCGAGGTGGTTTGCCTTGAGGCGAAGGGTCCGGACGAATGCCAGCATCCCGACTGATTATTCTGAGCGTGGCCGTGGCCGCGGCGGGTGGCGCGGGTTATGTCGCGAAGAACATGGTAGTGGCGCCGCCGGCTCAAGTCGTCGTCAACGCTCCCAAGCAGCCGGCGATCGCGCTGCAGGACGTGCTGGTGCTTTCCGGCGATGTCGCAATGGGCAGCCAGCTCGGTAACAACATCAGGTGGGAGCAGTGGCCGGCGAGCGGCATCAACGCCAATTTCATCACCCGTGCGGCCGAACCGGACGCAGTCGAAAAGCTGAAGGGCTCGGTGGCGCGTGTAGCCATGTATGCCGGTGAGCCGTTGCGGCGCTCCAAGCTGGTCGGCGAGGGGCAGAGCTTCATGTCCTCGATCCTGCCGTCCGGCATGCGCGCGGTCGCGACCGCCATATCGGCCGATACGTCCGCCGGCGGCTTCATCCTGCCCAATGACTTCGTCGACGTCATCATGACCCGGCGCGCCGACGCCAGCAATGGCGGCAGCGGCTTCAATACCGAGACCATCCTGAAGAACATCCGTGTCCTGGCCATCGATCAGACCATCCAGGAGGACGAGGAGGGCAAGAAGACCAGGGTCGGCCAGACCGCGACGCTGGAGCTCACGCCGCAGCAGGCGGAGATCATCACGGTGGCGCAGCAGATGGCGGACCGCCTGACGCTCGCGCTGCGTTCGATCACCGACACGAATGAGAAGAACCTGGGCGAGGCCGACTATCTGGTGAACGGCAATGGCCGGCGCGGCACGGTGCGGTTGATCAAGTCGGGCCAGGTTTCCGAAGTGGGAGCAAGGAAATGAGGCTAATCGGCAAACTGCCCGTCATCGCGGCGGCCGCAATCGGCCTGTTCCTGATCGGCACCAATGCGCCTGGGCTCGTCGAGGCAAAAGCCGCGAACAGGGCGGCGGGTGTGACGGCCTCGGCTGCCTCGCAGCGTGTCAAGCTCGGCCTCAACAAGTCGGTGGTCATCGACTTGCCGAGCGACGCCTACGACATACTCGTCGCCAATCCCGCGGTCGCCGACGCAGTGACGCGCACGGCGCGCCGCATCTATCTGTTCGGCAAGGCGGTCGGCGAAACCAACATCTTCGTCTTCGGTCCCAACGGCGAGCAGATCGCCAGTCTCGACCTGGCGGTCGAACGCGACGTGGCCGGGCTGGAAGACTATCTCAAGCGCTTCCTCCCGACGTCGCAGATCAAGGTCGAACTGCTGAACGACAACGTGATTCTCACGGGAAATGTCGATACACCGCTCGACGCCAAGCGCGCCGTCGACCTGGCCACCATCTTCGTCTCGGGCGGTGAAGCGACGACTGGCCAATATTCACAGACGGCCGCCGGCGGGTCCGCCAATGGCGGCGTCGACATCAACAATCCCGACCAGGAGCGCCGCGTCTCCAAGATCGTCAATCTGCTGCAGATCATCGGCGACGATCAGGTGACGCTGAAGGTGACGGTTGCGGAAGTCAGCCGCTCGGTGATGAAGCAGCTCGGCGTCAATATGATCGGCAACGGCGGCAGCAACGGCATTTCCTGGGGCGCTCTCAGCGACAATTTCACCGGCCTCGGCAAGCAGCTGTCCAACTCGAGCTTCAATGTCGGGACGTCCTCGATCCAGGCCTACATCAATGCCATGGAATCGGCCGGCGTTATGAAGACACTGGCAGAACCGACGCTCACTGCGGTGTCCGGCGAGAAGGCGACCTTCAAGGTCGGCGGCGAATACAACATGGTGAACAGCGTTTCGGCCAACGTCTCCACCGACAACCAGACGGGTCTGAAGACCTATTCCATCGAGAAAATCGAATACGGCATCGGATTGGAGTTCCAGCCGGTGGTCCTGTCACCCGGCCGCATCAGCCTGAAGGTGCGGACTGCCGTTTCGGAGCCGACAACCGAGGGATCGGTTTCGCTGTCCGACGGCGGGACAAGCCCCGGTATGAACGCTTTGTCGCTGCGTAAGCGCCTGGCCGATACGACGGTGGAACTGCCTTCCGGCGGTTCGATGATGATCGCAGGCCTTGTGCGCGACGACGTCAGGCAGGCCGTCAATGGATTGCCCGGACTGACCAAGATTCCGGTCCTCGGCGCGCTCTTCCGCAGCCGCGACTTCGTGCGCAACGAGAGCGAGCTCGTGATCATCATCACGCCCTATCTGGCGCGGCCCGTGGCGCGCAACGAATTGGCCAAGCCTGACGACAATTTCAATGCGCCGAGCGACGGCGCCGGCATGTTCCTCGGTCGCGTCAATCGCGTCTACGGCACCATGCAGACCGATAGGCCACCTGGCCGTTACCACGGCGTCGTCGGCTTCATCTACAAGTGAGCGGGAAAGCGGACATGTCCAACTCAACATCGAAGGCCATGACGATCGCAGCGGCACAATCCGGCCGCGAACGATTCCGCGGGTCGTCTCCGGTCCTGGCGATCGCCCTTGCGGCGTCGCTCGCCGGATGCGCCAACTTCCATCGCGACAGCGTGACAGTGGGCTCCATTCCGGACGACTACCGCACCAATCATCCGATCGTTATCGCCGAGAAGAACCAGAAGATCGACCTCCCGGTCGGCGCCGGTGATCGCGGCATGACGGCTTCGCAGCGCGACACTCTGCTCGGCTTCCTCGACGGCTACGACAGGAGCGCCGCGCCGGCGCTGACGATCGCGGCCCCGGTGGGTTCCGCGAACCAGGCCGCCGCCCAGGCCGCGAGCCGCGATTTCGCCAGACTTGCGATGGCCGCAGGCGTCAAGCGCAACAATATCATCATGACCTCCTATCAGTCGGCCGTGCCCGAGGCTTCGGCGCCGGTCCGCGTGGCCTTCGTGGCGGTGAGGGCACAGACCGACAAATGCGGGCGTTGGCCCGAGGATCTGACCGAGACTTCCGAGAACAAGCACTACGCCGATTTCGGGTGCTCCTATCAGAACAACCTCGCCGCCCAGATGGCCAATCCCAACGATCTGCTCGGGCCACGCAAGCAGTCCGACATCGATGCCGAAAATCGCGGCGCGGTGATCGACGTCTATCGGGCGAGAGGCATTTCGGATGAGTTCCTCGGCAATTCGGAAGTGACTTACTGAGCCCGCGGCGGATCACGGAAAGAGCATGACGATGAGCAATCTTGCCTACGACACGCCTGCGGATACCGGCGATCTTTCGCAACAGGACATCGCCGCCATGCAGGCGCTGCGCCCGGTGCCGCGCATCTCGATCCAGGCTTTTTGCGAGACCGAAGGCGTCGCAAATCCGATCGGGCGCGCCGGCGAGGATCGTCGCATGGCCAAGGCCCATCTCAAGGTCCATATGGGCGGCATCGCCACCGCGATCGAATTCTACCAGTCGGCGCCGACGCCAAACCTGATCCTGCTGGAATCGCGCAGCGAGCCGAAACAGCTGCTGGAGCAGCTCGCTCAGCTCGCCGAATATTGCGATCCGACCTCGAAGGTCGTGGTCATCGGCCATTACAACGATGTCGGACTCTACCGGGAGCTTATCCGTTCGGGCATTTCCGAATATGTCATCGCGCCGGTCTCGATGACCGATATCGTCAGCGTCGTCTCGTCGATCTTCGTCGATCCCGAGTCCGATCCGATCGGCCGCTCCATCGCCTTCATCGGCGCCAAGGGCGGTGTCGGATCCTCGACGATCGCCCACAACGTCGCCTGGGCGATGTCGTCCTTGTTCAAGTCCGAAGTCGTCGTCGCCGATCTCGATCTCGCCTTCGGCACCGCCAACATCAACTTCGACCGGGACCCCGCGCAGGGCATCGCCGAGGCGGTGTTTTCGCCCGAGCGCGTCGATGAGGTCTATCTCGACCGGCTGCTCGCGCAATGCGCCGAGCATTTGTCGCTGCTGGCGGCACCGTCCACGCTCGAGCGCGTCTATGATTTCGATCCGGACGCCTTCTCCCAGGTCATCGAAACGGCGCAGCGCAGCGCGCCCTTGCTCGTGCTCGACGTCCCTCACGTCTGGAGCGGTTGGACCAAGAGCACGCTGATCAAGGCCGACGAGATCGTCATCACGGCCACGCCGGAACTCGCCAATCTGCGCAACACCAAGAATATGGTCGACATGCTGAAGCGGCTGCGTCCGAACGATCCGCCGCCGAAGCTGATCATCAATCAGGCGGGCGTTCCCAAACGACCGGAGATCGCGGCATCGGATTTTTCCGAACCGCTCGGCATCACGCCGATGGCGGTGATCAATTTCGAGCCGCTGCTGTTCGGCAACGCCGCCAACAATGGCCGCATGCTCGGCGAGATGGATGCCAAGAGTCCGGTCGTCGGCACGATCAACGAAATAGCGCATGTGCTGACAGGGCGCAGCGAGATCAAGGCGAAGAAGAAGGCAAGCCTTGGCGCCATCCTCGGCAAGCTTTCACGCAGCAAGAAATGACGCTCGCTGAGCGGCATCGGGTAGTCGATCATGTTTGGTAAAAGAGGCACAGACGACGGCAGCCGGGCAGCTCCCGAATTCCGTCCGCCAGCACCTCCTCCGGCCGCTCCCGCTCCGGCTGGGACGATCGCTGTCGATCGGCCGGCCGCGCCCGCGCCGAGCACGCCCGCCGCGTCCCCCGTTCGCCGTCCGGTGGAGGCGCCGCCGATGGCGCCCGAGCCGCCGAAAAGGGTCCAGCGCGAGCGCGGCGAAACCTATTATGACACCAAGAGCCAGGTGTTTTCCGCGCTCATCGACACGATCGATCTTTCGCAGCTCGCCAAGCTCGATCCGGAAAGCGCGCGCGAGGAAATCCGCGACATCGTCAACGACATCATCGCGATCAAGAATTTCGCGATGTCGATCTCCGAGCAGGAGGAGCTGCTCGAGGATATCTGCAACGACGTGCTCGGCTATGGGCCGCTGGAGCCGCTGCTCGCGCGCGACGACATCGCCGACATCATGGTCAACGGTTCAAAGAACGTCTACATCGAAGTCAACGGCAAGGTCGAACCGACCAGCATTCGCTTCCGCGACAACCAGCAACTGCTCAACATCTGCCAGCGCATCGTCAGCCAGGTCGGCCGCCGCGTCGACGAATCGAGCCCTATTTGCGACGCGCGCCTTCCCGACGGCTCGCGCGTCAACGTGATCGCGCCGCCGCTGTCGCTTGATGGCACCGCGCTCACCATCCGCAAGTTCAAGAAGGACAAGCTGACGCTCGACCAGCTGGTCAAGTTCGGCGCCATCTCGCCGCAAGGCGCGGAGATCCTGAAGATCATCGGCCGCGTCCGTTGCAACGTCGTCATCTCGGGCGGTACCGGCTCGGGCAAGACGACGCTGCTCAACTGCCTGACCAACTACATCGATCGCGAGGAGCGGGTCATCACCTGCGAGGACTCGGCCGAGCTGCAGCTGCAGCAGCCGCATGTGGTCCGTCTCGAAACCAGGCCGCCCAATCTCGAAGGCGAGGGCGAGGTGACCATGCGCGACCTCGTCAAGAACTGCCTGCGCATGCGGCCCGAGCGGATCATCGTCGGCGAGGTTCGCGGACCGGAAGTGTTCGACCTTCTGCAGGCGATGAACACCGGCCATGACGGCTCGATGGGAACGATCCACTCCAACAGCCCGCGCGAATGTCTGAACCGTATTGAATCGATGATCGCCATGGGCGGCTATTCGCTGCCGCAGAGGACGGTGCGCGAGATCGTGGTCGGCTCGGTCGACGTGATCGTCCAGGCGGCTCGTCTGCGCGACGGCTCGCGCCGCATCACCCACATCACCGAGGTGATCGGCATGGAAGGCGACGTCGTCATCACCCAGGACCTCGTCCTCTACAACATCAAGGGCGAGGACGCGAGCGGCCGTCTGATTGGCGAGCATGTCTCCACCGGCATCGGCCGGCCGCATTTCTGGGATCGTGCCCGCTACTATGGCGAGGAGCAGCGCCTCGCCAACGCGCTCGAGGCCATGGAGAAACGCGCTGACTAGAGCAATTCCAGGAAAAGTGCGTAGCGGTTTTCCGTCCGGAATTGCGTAAAAACAAATACTTAGAGCGGGTCAGCGCTTTTATCAAAAGCTGAACCGCTCTAGTGCATCTGGAGGTGTAGGGGCCCCGGTCGATGTTCGGAATTGACACCACGGTTCTGGCTTTCGTCGTGCTCGCGGGCCTCAGCGCCGGCGCGATAGCCTATGCTTTCCTGTTCAAGCGCATCGATAACGAAAAGCAGGCCGGCAAGCGGCTTGAAACGATCAAGACGGCCGAGACCGACCGATCGGTGGTGAAGGCTACGCGCGACCGCGCCGCGGAAGCGGTCAGACGGCGCAAGACGCTTCAGGATTCGCTCAAGCAGCTCGATGAAAAGCAGAAAACCAATGACCGCAACGTCAAGAAACCGCCGCTGAGGGCCCAGATCCGCCAGGCCGGCATGACCGTCTCCCTCGAGCGCTTCTACATCTACTCGGTGATCTGCGGCATCGTGCTTACGATCCTCGCCTTTCTTGCCGGCGCGCCGTTGCTGGTCCTGCCTGGCGCTCTCTTGGCCGGAGCCCTCGGCCTGCCGCGCTGGTTCGTCTCGTTTCGTCGCGCGCGCCGGGTGAAGGCCTTCCTGGAGGAATTCCCGAATGCCCTCGACATCATCGTGCGCGCGGTGAAGTCCGGTCTGCCGCTCAACGACGCGATCCGCCTGATCGCCAATGAATCCCCGGAGCCGGTCCGCTCCGAATTCCGCCGTATCGTCGATTCCCAGCAGATGGGTATGTCGATCCCCGATGCCACCATGCGCATGTCCGAGACCATGCCATGCACCGAGGCCGGCTTCTTCGGCATCGTCATCCAGATCCAGTCGCAGGCCGGCGGCAATCTCTCCGAAGCGCTGGGCAACCTTTCGCGCGTGCTGCGCGACCGCAAGAAGATGAAGGCCAAGGTACAGGCGCTGTCGATGGAAGCAAAGGCATCCGCCGTCATCATCGGCGCCCTGCCGTTCGTCGTCGCCTTTCTCGTCTATCTGACAAGTCCGAACTACATCATGCCGCTATTCACCACCAGCGTCGGCAATCTGATCCTCGGCTGCTCCGGCGTCTGGATGTCGATCGGCATCCTGGTGATGCGCAAGATGATGAACTTCGAAGTGTAGGGACGCGGATCCAATGACAGACCAGGTCGTCAAGACGCTAACCGATCCTTCGTTTCTTATCGCGCTCCTGGTCGGCATCGCGGTTTTTGCGACCGTCTTCACGCTCATGCCTGCGCTTGGCGGCAATCAGCTCAAGGCGCGCATGAAAACCGTGGCGCTCGAGCGTGATGAGCTGCGCGCCAAGCAGCGCCAGCGGCTCGCCAATGAAGCCGATCGCCGCCGCAAGGGTTTGCGCGAGGAACAGTCGATCGGCATGCGCAACATCGTCGAACGGCTGGATCTCAAGCGCGCGCTTGCCGACGAAGGCACGCTGCAGAAGCTGAAAGTCGCGGGCTTCCGCGGCCAGAATCCGCTGACGCGCTTCCTGTTCTTTCGTCTCATCCTGCCCTTCGTCGGATTCGCGCTCGCGGCGATCTATCTGTTCCTTCTCGGCGGTCTGGCGCAGCAGCCTGCCTTCATCAAGCTGTTCGTCTGCATTCTTGTCGCCTATGGCGGCTTCTATGCGCCGATCCTCTACGTCAACAACCGCGCCACCAAACGCAAGCAGTCGATCCAACTGGCATGGCCGGACGCGCTCGACCTGATGCTGATCTGCGTCGAATCGGGCATGTCGGTGGAAGCAGCGCTTCGCAAGGTCGCCGACGAGATCGGTACTCAGTCCGTCGCCCTCGCGGAGGAATTCGTGCTCACCAATGCCGAGCTCTCCTATCTGCAGGACCGCAGGGTCGCTTACGAGAACCTGGCAAGCCGCACCGGCCTGGATTCCGTGAAGGCGGTGACCCAGGCCCTGGTCCAGGCGGAGCGCTACGGCACGCCGGTGGCGCATGCGCTGCGCGTGCTCGCCTCGGAAAGCCGCGACATGCGTATGAATGCGGCCGAAAAGAAGGCCGCAGCGCTGCCGCCCAAGCTCACCGTGCCGATGATCCTGTTCTTCCTGCCGGTTCTGTTCGCCATCATTCTAGGGCCGGCCGGCATCCAGGTCAGCCAGCGCGGCATCTTTGGCGATCAGCACAATTCCAGCAGCCAATAGGCGAAGCCATCGAAGTCATGACAGAAGCCGCGTGGCAGGCGCCGCGCGGCTATGCTGTTTGGCCTAACCTTGAAGCAATTCCAGGAAAAGTGTGTAACGGTTTTCCGTCCGGAATTACGGAAAAAACAAACAGCTAGAGCAGTTCGCGGTTTCCGTAAGCCGTGACCTCTCTAGGTGCCGGGCGGTCAGTTGGTCGCGACCTTCGCCTTGCCCTTGTCCTGATCCTTGAGCTGGCTCCAGGCGTTCTGCTGCGCAAGCATCTGGCGCAGATAGGCGATGTTGGCCTGCGCCTGCTCCGGCGAAAGCTCCTGCGAGGCGATCTTTTCGGCCTCGTCGAAGCGGCCCTGCAGGCCGACGACCAGCGCCAGGTTCTGCCGCACCCGGCTGTCTGCGTTAGGCTGCTGCGCGGCCGAGCGCATATAGGTCTCGGCGGTGCGCAGATCCCCCTCCAGCACATAGGACATGCCGAGATTGGAAAGGATCGAGGGTTCGTTCGGCTTGAGCTCGAGCGCCTTCCGGTAGTCCTGACGTGCCTCGTCCCGCTGCCCCATTTGGTCGAGGATGGCGGCTTCCGCCGAAACCAGGCGCCAGTCCGGATATTCCGGCGTCTGCGCGCGGCGCACCGCATCGAGCGCCTGCTCGAACTGCCCGTTGGCGGCAAGCGCCTTGCCGTAGGCGGCGAGCACGTCGCGGTCCTTGGGGTAGGCGATCGCGAGCTTGCGCATCACCGCCAGCGACTGGTCGGCGTCGCCATCCATCTGCAGCGCCGCGGCATAGTTGGTGGCGATGCGTTTGTCATTCGGGTTCCGGGCGTAGGATTCGCCGAGCCTGGTCGTGGCACTGTGCAGGTCGCTGGCCGACATCGTTTCCAGGGGCCGGTTGTCGGAGCGGGAAATGGAGCCAGTCGTGAACTTGCTGGTGCTGCCGCAGCCGGCCACGCTGGCCGCCAGCATCGCCATCAATGCCGTGGTGACCAGACGCTTGCTTGTGAAGGTCAACGCTTTGAGCGGCATCGGCGCCTATCTCCATTCCTGCGCGGCCATTAAGCTGGCCGTCTTCCCTCCCACAGAAATATTCTGTTAACCCTAACGGATCGTTAAGAAGCCGACTCGCTGTGCCGGCCGGAGACCATCGAATGCCTGTTGAACTCGTTGACCAGAAACCGGAAGCAGCCTTGCCAGTCTACCTGGTGGGAAAGGATGGCCTCGACGGCACTGGCCTTTCCCCTTCCGTCATCGCCTGGGCACGGGCCAACGGCTTTTCCGGCGAGGCGGGCCGCACGCTCGTTCTGCCGGGCGAAGGTGGCGGTCTCGCCGGCGCGCTGTTCGGCACCGGCGACGGCGAGAGCCAGCTTGCCGTGGGCGCCCTGGCGCGGTCGCTGCCCGAGGGTGAATGGCATTTCGCCCAGGATCTGCCAGCGCCCGATCTTGCGGCGCTGGCCGTCGTCCTCGGCGGCTACGCCTTCACCCGCTACGGCAAGAAACCCGGCTGGGCGTTGCGCTTCGCGCTGCCGTCGGGCGCCGACGGCGCGCATGTGCGCCGCACCGCCGAGGCTATTTTCCTGACGCGCGATCTCGTCAACACGCCGACGAGCGACATGGGGCCGGATGAGTTGGAGGAGGCCGTCCAGGCATTGGCAGCCGGGCACGGTGCCGACGTCTCCGTCGTCAAGGGTGACGATCTCCTGGCGCGGAATTTTCCGATGATCCATGCCGTCGGCCGCGCCTCGGCCGGCGCGCCGAGGCTGATTGACATGACCTGGGGCCCGAGCGACGCGCCGAAGGTGACGCTGGTCGGCAAGGGCGTCTGCTTCGACACCGGCGGCCTCGACATCAAGCCGTCGTCGGGCATGCTGCTGATGAAGAAGGACATGGGCGGCGCCGCCAACGTGCTGGGTCTCGCCTCGATGATCATGGCGGCGAAACGAAATGTGCGGCTGCGCGTGCTGATCCCTGCGGTCGAGAATTCGATCGCCGGCAATGCCTTCCGGCCTGGCGACGTGCTGAGGAGTCGCAAGGGCATAACGGTGGAGATCGGCAACACCGATGCTGAAGGCCGGCTGGTGCTGGCCGACGCTCTGGCGCTTGCCGACGAGGAAAGGCCGGCCCTGCTGTTCGACATGGCGACCTTGACCGGAGCGGCCCGTGTTGCGCTCGGCCCCGATCTGCCGCCCTTCTACACCGGCGACGAGGCACTGGCGTCCGACCTGGCTGCGGCTTCGCTTGCTGTCGAGGATCCGCTGTGGCGCATGCCGCTGTGGCGTCCCTATGACGCGAAGCTTTCCTCGAAGATCGCCGACGTCAACAATGTCACGACGGACGGCTTCGCCGGATCGATCACGGCGGCGCTCTTCCTCAAGCGCTTTGTCGAGAAGACGCCCGGCTGGGCGCATTTCGACATTTTTGCCTGGAACCCGAATGACCGCCCGCACGGCCTGACCGGGGGCGAGGCGCAAGGCATTCGCGCGCTGGAGCGAGTGATCTCGAAGCGCTTCGGGTGAGTGTGACGAGAAAACTGGCAAAAGCCGCCGCGGACTGAAACGGAAGCGAAACAATTTGCCGTCATGGTTGGCAAATGTCGATCTCGATGCGCCCGAGCCAGGCCTTGCGACTGTGGCAGCAGGTATTGCTGTCGCAGGTGCGCGACGACGCGCCCGACCTCACCATGCGCCAGACCGCCATCCTGCTCACCATCTACCTCGATCCGCCGCCGCATACGGTGCGCGGGCTGGCCGCGAGGCTCAACGTCACCAAGCCGGTCATTACCCGCGCGCTCGACACGATGGGCGCGCTGAAGCTGGTCTCGCGCCACCGCGACGAGCTCGACAAGCGCAATGTGCTCATCCGGCGCACGGTGGAGGGCGCGCTCTTTGTCGAGCGCTTCGGCGATGGTATCGTCGCAAAGGCGCATGAGCTGCCCATCTGACCGACAACTCGTCTGTCTGACCGATAAACTCATTTGACTGGACTACCGATTTGACCGCCAGGGATGCCCGCCTTCACGCCTTTCGTTCCGATCTCGCCGATGCCAGGCTGAAGGGGGAAGTCGCCGCCGATCGCTTTGTCGCCGGTCGCCCAGCGCGGATCACCACCGCCGTCGCCGACCTGCGCAAGGCTCCGCGCCCCGATGCCGGCATCAACACGCAGGCGCTGTTCGGCGACGACGTGCTGGTCTTCGAGGTTGCGGAAGGCTGGGCCTGGGTGCAGGCCGAGCGCGACGGCTATGTCGGCTATGTGGCCGACAATGTGCTCGGCGCACGTGAGCATGCGCCCAGCCACATCGTCTCCGTGCCGCGCACCTTCCTCTATCCCGGACCGGACCTGCGCTCCCCGATCGGCGGGCAACTGTCGATGGGCTCCGCGGTGACGGTGACGGGTTCCGCCGAAACGCGCGGCACGCACTACGCACTGTTGCCATCGGGCCAGGCAGTCATTGCCCGCCATCTGCGGCCGCTCGCCGAGGTGGCAGCCGACTTTGTGACGGTCGCCGAAAGCTTCCTCGGCACGCCTTACCTCTGGGGCGGCGTCTCCGGCTTGGGCATCGACTGCTCCGGCCTCGTGCAACTGTCGATGCGCATGACCGGCAAGGATGTGCTGCGCGACTCCGACATGCAGGCGGCATCGATCGGGACGCCGCTCGAGCCGGGCGAGCCGGGCCCTGACTTTTCCGGGCTGCAGCGCGGCGACCTCGTCTTCTGGAAGGGCCACGTCGCGATCATGACCGACGCGAAGGACATGATCCACGCCAATGGCGACACCATGCTGGTCTCGCGCGAAGGGCTGAAGGAGGCCGTCGAGCGGATCGGCTATCTCTATGGCGGCCCGACCGGGTTCCGCAGGCCTTAGCGCCGCCCTAACCTCTCCCCATGGGAGAGAAGTCGGATTGCCCCGATTTGCTCTTCGCAAATCGGTTGGCAATGGGTGAGGGGTAAGTAGGCCGAGCTGGATCACCCTCATTAGTCTCGGCGCTGCGCGCCGGGCCACCTTCTCCCACAAGGGGGAGAGGGGAAGAATGATCCCCTTTTGTTCCGATTTTCCTTGGCGATCGCTTGCCAGCGCGCTACCTCTTTGCGCGTGACAGAGCAGCCGCGCCTCGCCGAACAGAATGTCGCCGTCCTTCTCCCCGAGCCGTTCGTAAAATGGTTCGCTGCAAAAGGCTGGTCGCCGCGCGCCCACCAGCTCGAACTGCTGGCGAAGGCTCAAGCCGGCCAATCGGCGCTGCTGATCGCGCCGACCGGCGCCGGCAAGACGCTGGCCGGATTCCTGCCCTCGCTTACCGAGCTCGCCAGACGTCCGCGCCGCAGGCCCGGTGGGGCGCACCGTGGCATCCACACGCTCTACATCTCGCCGCTCAAGGCGCTGGCCGTCGACATCGAGCGCAACCTCGGCAAGCCGGTCGAGGAGATCGGACTGCCGGTCACCATCGAAACCCGCACCGGCGACACGCCCTCGCACAAGCGCCAGCGCCAGAAGCTTGCGCCGCCCGACATTCTGCTCACCACCCCCGAACAGCTCGCTCTTCTGATTGCCTCGGCCGACGCCAGGCGCTTCTTCGAGGATTTGCGTTATGTCGTCCTCGACGAATTGCATTCGCTCGTCACCTCGAAGCGCGGGCATCTTTTGGCGCTAGGCCTGGCGCGGCTGCGCGCGTTTGTCCCTGAGCTGCAGACCATCGGCCTGTCGGCTACGGTCGCCGAGCCGGATGAATTGCGGCGCTGGCTGGTCAGCCAGGCTTCCCCTGAGGCCATGTCCGAGTTGATCGTCGTCACAGGCGGCGCCAAGCCCGACATCTCCATTCTCGATTCCGAGGAGCGGGTGCCATGGGCTGGCCATTCCGCCCGCTACGCCACTCCGGAGATCTATCGCGAGGTCAAGAGGCACAAGACGACGCTGCTCTTTGTCAACACGCGCAGCCAGGCCGAGCTGCTGTTTCAGGAGCTGTGGCGCGTCAACGACGACACGTTGCCGATCGCCTTGCATCACGGCTCGCTCGACGTCGCCCAGCGGCGGCGGGTCGAGAAGGCGATGGGCGAAAACGCCTTGCGCGCTATCGTCGCCACCTCGACATTGGACCTGGGCATCGACTGGGGCGATGTCGATCTGGTCGTGCATGTCGGCGCGCCGAAGGGGGCCAGCCGCCTGGCGCAGCGCATCGGCCGCGCCAACCACCGCATGGACGAGCCATCGAAGGCGATCCTGATCCCGGCCAACCGGTTTGAGGTGCTTGAATGCCGTGCCGCGCTCGACGCCAACTATCTCGGCGCGCAGGACACGCCGCCTTTGGTCAATGGCGGGCTCGACGTGCTGGCGCAGCATGTGCTCGGCTGCGCCTGCGGTGCCCCGTTCCACGCCGACGCGCTGTTTGATGAGGTGAGGTCGGCTGCGCCCTATGTCAGCCTAGACCGCCCGACATTCGACCGGGTCATCGACTTCGTCGCCACCGGCGGATACGCGCTGAGAAACTACGAGCGCTACGCCCGCATTCGCCAAACCAAGGAAGGCTTGTGGCGAGTATCCAATCCCCGCGTGGCGCAACAGTACCGGCTCAATGTCGGGACCATCATCGAAGTGCCGGCCCTCAACGTTCGTTACGTCCAAGCTGGAAGCAAGGGCGCGGCCTCGCGCGGCGGCAGAGTCTTGGGAAAGATCGAGGAAGCGTTTCTCGAGACCTTGACCTATGGCGACACTTTCATGTTCGCCGGAAGGGTTCTGCGCTTCGAGGGTATCCGCAACAATGAGTGCTTCGTGTCGAATGCTCCCGGAAGCGAAGCAAAGGTGCCCTACTACGGCGGCGGCAAATTCCCGCTTTCGACTTATCTCGCCGAGCAGGTGCGCGCCATGCTCGACGATCCGCAGCGCTGGAAAAAGCTGCCCGAGCAGGTGGCCGATTGGCTGCGGTTTCAGGCGGATAAATCCGTCCTGCCGAAACGGGACGATCTGCTGATCGAGACCTTTCCACGCGGAAACCGGCACTATCTCGTAGCCTATCCGTTCGAAGGCAGGCTCGCGCATCAGACGCTGGGCATGCTGCTGACGCGCCGCCTGGATCGAGCGGGCGCCAAACCGGTCGGCTTCGTTGCCACCGACTATGCGTTGGCTATTTGGTCGCTGGCCGACATGGGCTGGATGTTCAAAAACAAAAAACCATCGCTGGCTGCGCTCTTCGATCAGGACATGCTCGGTGACGATCTCGAGGCATGGTTTGCCGACAGCTGGCTGCTCAAGCGCACCTTCCGCAACTGCGCGCTGATTTCCGGATTGATCGAGAAACGTCATCCCGGCAAGGAGAAAAGCGGCCGCCAGGTCACCGTCTCGACAGACCTGATTTATGATGTGCTGCGCAGCCACGAGCCCGACCACATCCTGCTCCAGGCGACGCGTGCCGATGCAGCGACCGGATTGCTCGATGTCAGCAGACTTGCCGAGATGCTCTCGCGCATCCGCGGTCGAATCGTGCATAAGGACCTGGAACAGATATCGCCGCTAGCCGTGCCGATCATGCTCGAAATCGGCAAGATGCCGGTGCATGGCGAGGCGGATGAAACGCTGTTGATGGATGCCGCCACCCTCGTTGAAGAGGCCATGGGGCCGGAGATGGCCGACTGAGCGAAGGCAAGAGGGGATGGATTTTTCGCTGTCGCGCGCAACGCTGATCGCCGAGGCCGACTTTGTCGGCATCGCCGGCGAACGCGCGGTTTGCGACCGGCGCGGCGTGCTCTATTTCCCCGATCTGCGGCTGCTTGCGGTCTCCGACCTGCATCTCGAAAAGGGCTCGTCCTTCGCCAGGCGCGGCGCGCTGATCCCGCCTTATGACACAGGTGCGACCTTGCTGCGCCTGCAGGCCGTGATCGCCGACTACGGTCCGCGGATCGTCGTCAGCCTTGGCGACTCCTTCCACGACGGCGGCGGCGCCGAGCGCATGCATCTAAGCTTCCGCGAGCGGCTGGAGGCGATGATGGCCGGCCGCGACTGGTTCTGGGTTGCCGGCAATCATGATCCGGATGCTCCCGCCGACCTGCCTGGCGAGACGGTGAGGGAACTCGCGATCGGTTCGCTTGTCTTCCGCCATGAACCATCCAAGCTGCGGGTGGAGGGCGAGATCGCCGGCCATCTGCACCCCTGCGCCCGCATCGTCCAGCGCGGCCGCTCGGTCAGGCGGCGCTGCTTCGCCGGTGACGGCGGCCGCATGATCATGCCGGCCTTCGGCGCCTATACCGGCTCGCTCAACGTGCTCGACCGCGCCTATGCCGGACTGTTCCGCCTGGAAACGCTTGTTGCCTACATGCTGGGTGCGGAGCGCATCTTTGCCATTTCCGGCTCGATGCTGCGGCCGGGCTGAAGCGGCTTCATCTGCCGTAATAGAGCGTGACGGTGTGCTTTGCCTCGGAGAAGAACAGCCAGCGTTCGACCAGCATGCCCGCGAATTGCATAAGCGCTGCAAGCAGTGATGCGGCTGCTGCGAAAGGCCATGGCAAGGCGAAGGCGATCACGAGCAAGATGGCCGGCACGGCGAAGGCCAGCACCTGCGTGATGCGCCTCAGCTTCGCGCTATGCTTGCGCGCAATGCGAAAACCCATCTCCTTGAGCAGGTAGTTTTCTTCGGTGTGCGGCCATTCGATGGACCGCACCGTGCCGCCGGCGAGGCCGGTCGCCGTGTTGGCCGTGGTCGGTATTTCCAGCCGATCGTTGTAGTGCCAGGTCGCAAGCTTCCAGCCCCACCCGGCGAGCGTGGCAAGCAGCGCGCCGACCAGAACCACGGTTGATCCGGCCCCGAAGCTTCGCAGCAGGCCGTTGAGCAGCAAGCCACCCGTCATTACCGAGAAGATAAGATAAGCCGGCAAAGTATAACGGCTGTGCCACTGCGCGATCGGTTTCAGCGAGGCATAGATCATTCCGGTCGTGCAGACTGTCACGACGGCGCCGGCGGCAGCCAGCAGGCCAACGATGGCGACCCAACCGCCGCTTTTGCCCATCAGCACCCAGCCAATGCCGAACAGCCCGGCCGGGATGAAGGTCGCGACCGAGGCGGCCCCTTCGCGCGACAGCCAGGAGCTTCGCCATTGCGAGAAGGCGCGCCAGGCGCGTTCAGGGCGGCCGAGATGGCCGGTCGAGGAGAGCAGGCCGGCCGCGATCAAGCCAAGCGAAAGCGCCATGCCGACGAGCCCGAGCCAGAAATCGGGTGCGATGAATCCCAGCCCGCCAAGAACGCCGAGCAGCGCCAGCAGGCCGTAACCGGCCCCGGTGGCGGTGGTGAAGAACACGACGGAATAGGCGGGATGCATGGCTGCGCGAATTTCAGTTCGAAAGCATGCGGTCGATCCAGCCGAGGAAGCCTCCGTCGGCCCGGATCGGTTCCAGCGCCGGTGCGTCCACCTTCGCCGCGTGCTCGGTACGGGCGCGCGGGGGAAGGTATTTGTTGGTCGGCTGGTAGCCAAGCTCGGGCATCAACTCGACGCCGCCACGCTCTTCTACCAGGTGCGAGATTGCCGAGGCGGGATCGCCCAGATCGCCGAAATGCCGGGCGCTGGTCGGGCAGGCGGCGACGCAGGCCGGCATGCGGTCCTCTGTCGCCAGATTGTCGTTGTAGATGCGGTCCACACAAAGCGTGCATTTCTTCATCACGCCGACATCCATATCGAATTCGCGCGCGCCATAGGGACAGGCCCAGCTGCACAGCTTGCAGCCGATGCACTTGTTCTCGTCCACCAGCACGATGCCGTCGGAGGCGCGCTTGTAGGAGGCGCCGGTCGGACAGACGGTGACGCAGGCTGGCCGCTCGCAATGCAGGCAGGAGCGCGGGAAGTTCACCGTGCGGCCGCCTTGTTCGGTCGTGTGCTCATAGCTGTGCACGCGGTTGAACCAGACGCCGTCGACACGCCCGCCATACGGATCGATGTCGGTCAGCGGCGCCATGTGTCCGCCGGTGTTCCATTCCTTGCAAGCGGTAACGCAGGCCTGGCAGCCGACGCAGGTGTCGAGGTCGATGACGAGGCCGAGCTTCTTCTCGGTTTGGGCGGGCAGGCAGGTCATTCGGCGGCTTCCCTTTTTATGCGGAATCCATCGCCGAACCGAAGCACATCCGGTGACGGCTCGAAATTTGGCGGCTGCCGCAAGCGCTCGAATTGCGGCTCGGTGAAGCCGGCCTCTTCCGCGGCGCATTTGGCGATACGCACGCGCACGTCGAACCATGCCGCCTGTCCGGTGACGGGGTCGGAGTTCGAATAACGCTTGCCGTTGACGGTAGCCGCGGTCTGGTCGCCGATGATGTGATTGAGCAGGAAGCCGCGATTGCTCTCTGCGGCGTCGTCCTTCAGCCCCCAGCTGCCGCGCCGCTTGCCGATAGCGTTCCAGGTCCAGACAGTGTCCGGGTTGACGCCGTCGATCAGCTTGATCTGACCCTTCACGCGGCCGTTGATGCTTTCGATCCACACCCAGTCGTCGTCGGCCAGCCCAAGCCTCGCTGCCGTCCGCCGGTGCACGAACAGCCGGTTCTGGCTGGTGATTTGTCTCAGCCACGCATTCTGCGAGCCCCAGGAATGGTACATATGCATCGGCCGCTGCGTCAGCGCATGCAGCGGATATTTCTGGAGATCGACGGTGTCGTCCTCGAAGGGCGCGTACCAGAACGGCAGCGGGTCCATATAGGCTTCGATCCGGTCGCGCTCGGCCTCCGGCGGCTGCACCTTGCCATGACCGCGCGCGGCGAGGCGAAAGCGCTGCATCGGCTCCGAATAGAGCTGAAAGATGATCGGATCGGCCTTGGAGATGAATCCCATCTGCACGGCAAAGTCGAGATAGGCGCGGTTGCCCATCTTGTAATAGCGCTGGTCGTCGGCGAACCCGTGGTGCCAGAAACCGCCATTGTCGATGTAGCGCTGCAGCTGGTCCGGGTTCACCTCGCCTTTGCCGATCGCGTCACCGTTCTTACCGCGCCAGCCGGCAAGCGGGCCGATGCCGGGCGTGCGCTCGTGGTTGACGATGTAGTCGGCATAGTCGCGGTGTTTCGCCGAACCGTCTTCGTTGGCGAAACCAGGCAGGCCGAGCCGCGCGCCGAGCTCGATCAGCACCGACTGGAACGGCCGGACATCCCGGTCCGGCTGCACCACCGGGTGACGGATGGCATCGCCCGGCCCGTCGGCATGGCTGATCGGCCGGTCGAGCAGGCTGATGCAGTCGTGCCGCTCGAGATAGGTCGTGTCGGGCAGCACTAGGTCGGCGAACGGCACCGTCTCGGAATAATAGGCGTCGGAATAAATGATGAAGGGGATCTTGTAGTCGCCCGCCTCGTCCCTGTCGGTGAGCATACGAACCGTCTCGACGGTATTCATCGAGGAGTTCCAGGCCATGTTCGACATGTACATCATCAGCGTGTCGATCGGATAAGGGTCGCCGGCCCAGGCATTGCGGATGACGCTGTGCATCAGGCCGTGGGCGGCCAAGGGCGCTTCCCAGGAATAGGCCTTGTCGATGCGGATCGGTGTGCCGACCTCGTCGACGAGCAGATCGTCGGGCCCTGAGACGAAGCCGAGCGGCATGCCCTCCAGCGGCGTCATCGGGCGGACGTTCTTGCCTGCGGGCTTTGGCCCCGGCGGCGCGCAACGCGGATAGGGCGGCTTGAAGCGGAAGCCGCCGGGCACGTCCACCGTGCCGAGCAGAACCTGCAGCAGGTGGATGGCGCGGCAAGTATGAAAGCCGTTGGAATGGGCCGAGATGCCGCGCATGGCATGCATCGACACCGGCCGGCCCTTCATCGTCTCGTGCCGGCGGCCGGCCCAATCGGTCCAGGCGACCGGCAGCTCGATCGCCTGCTCGAAGGCGACATGCGCCAGCTCCGCCGCGATCCGTCGGATGGTGTCGGCGCCGACCCCGCAGCGCTCCGCCACCGCCTCCGGCGAATGGCTTTCGTGCAGGTATCGGTCGGCGATCAGCTGAAATACCGGTGCGCAGCGGCGTCCATTGACGGTGTAGTTGCCGGTCAGTGCTGGTTTGGCATCCGGATCGGCGGCATTGACGGGCGCCTTCGCCACCCTGTCCCAAGCCAACAGGCTGCTGTCGCCATCGAGCATGAACAATCCGTCATCGGCGGAACCGGGATCCTGCACGACAAGCACCGGCGCGTTGGTGTAGCGCAGCAGATAGTCGAGATCTATGCGGCCGGCCTTGAGCAACTCATGGACGAGCGCCAGCACGAACAGTCCGTCCGTGCCGGGTCGTATGCCGATCCAGTCATCGGCAATCGCGTTGTAGCCGGTGCGGCAAGGGTTGATCGACACCACCTTGGCGCCGCGCGCCTTGAGCTTGCCGAGGCCGATCTTGATCGGGTTGGAATCGTGATCCTCGGCGACGCCGAACAGCATGAAGTATTTCGTATTGTCCCAGTCGGGCTCGCCGAACTCCCAGAACGAGCCGCCGATCGTGTAGAGCCCACCGGCCGCCATGTTGACCGAGCAGAAGCCGCCATGGGCGGCGAAGTTGGGCGTGCCGAACTGGCTCGCCCACCAGCCGGTCAGCGACTGCGACTGGTCGCGCCCGGTGAAAAAGGCAAGCTTTCTCGGATCGGTGCGGCGGACCGCCGACAGCCGCTCGGTGGCGATGGTGAGCGCTTCGTCCCATTCGATCTCGCGAAACTCGCCGGAGCCACGAGGCCCTGTGCGCAGCAGCGGCTTCCTCAGCCGCGCCGGGCTGTAATGCTGCATGATGCCGGCGCTGCCCTTGCCGCAGATCACGCCCCGGTTCACCGGGTGGTCTTTGTTGCCGTTGATGTAGCGCACCTTGCCGTCCTTGATGTGGACGTCGATGCCGCAGCGGCAGGCGCACATGTAGCAGGTGGTTTTGGCGATGCGGTCGGACACGCTCGGCGAGGTCTCGACGCCGTCGCCTTCGTCAGGCGCCTGGCTGTCGGCCAGCGGCCGCTGCGAGGGCGCGGAGTTTGCGCCGCGTGGTTCAGCTAGGCTCATTATCCGCGAACGCTCTTGCCGCTTGCCATCTTGGCCTTCGTCTTCGGACCGGGCCCGCGCATATAATGCAGCTCAGGATGGTAGCGGTCGCCGGCGAACTGCCGCTTCAGCTGGCGGCTCCAATGCGCGAAAAGGGATTTGAAGCGCCCGATCATTTCCAACCTTGGCGGCAGAACGGCCAATTTTTTCCAAGCTCGGGTAAAAAGTTAGAACAAAGCGATTCATCTGTCTAACAAGCCGCTCTTGTAATTCCGATCGATTTTGCTTCTTAGTTGGCCATGACCCTCGATCAGCTTCGCATCTTCGTCGCCGTCGCCGAGCATGGCCACATGACCAAGGCGGCCGACCTGCTCGGCATCTCGCAATCGGCCGCCTCTGCCGCCATCCGCGCGCTTGAAAGCCATCATGGCGTGCGGCTGTTCAACCGGGTCGGCCGCAACATCGAGCTCGCGCAGACCGGCCACCGCTTCCTGCCCGAAGCCAAGGCTGTTCTGGAACGGGCAGCGGCTGCCCACAACGTGCTGGAGCATGTTTCCCAGACCATCACCGGCAGCCTTTCGATATCGGCCAGTCAGACCATCGCCAGCTACTGGCTGCCGAGGCGCCTGGCGTCCTTCCACGAGGCCTATCCGGCGGTGCGCCTGAGCGTCACCATCGGCAACACGCGGCAAGTGGAAACCAATGTGCTGGACGGCCGGGCCGATTTCGGGCTGGTCGAAGGCCGAACCGAGTCCGACATATTGCGGCGCGCCACGGTCGATGAGGATCGCCCGATGCTGGTCGTGGCGGGCTCACATCCCGAGCTTCCGATGACGCCGGCGGGAAACCTCGACATCAGGTCGTTGCGCTGGATCATCAGGGAGGGCGGGTCGGGCACGCGCGAAGCGCTGGAGGATTTCGCGCGCAGTGAAGGGGTTCCGCCGGCGGAGTTGCAGATCTTTCTTGTCCTGCCCAGCAACGAGGCTGTGCGTCAGGCGGTGGAGGCTGGTGCCGGCGCGACCATCATTTCCGAGCTCGTTATTGCGCGCTCGCTGGCGGAAGGCAGCTTGCGATCCGTGCCGGTCGTTCTGCCGAAACGCGATTTCGCCATGATTACCCATCGCGACCGGCAGGCGAGCCTCGCGCAAATGGCGCTCAAGGCGCATCTCTCCGGCAAGCAGGACGCGCCGCCAACGGGCAGGGGCTAGAGCAAGGAAGCGTCAGGCAAATTTGCGTCGCGCATCAAGCGCGAGCCCAAGCCCGACCGAGCCGAACATATCGCCTTCGATGACCGAGGCCTGCGGCACCAGCGAAAGGATCCGCCGCTTTGCCAGCGGGATCGCCGTCGAACCGCCGGTGAGGAACACGGCGGTGATGGCCGAAGCGGGAACGCCTGCGTCGGCGATCGTCCGACTGACCGTCGCGGCCACCCGTTCGATGTCGCCGCCGATCGTCTCTTCCAGGCCGGCGCGCGTGATCCCGGCCGCGAAGCGTACGCCGGGCAGCGACACCTTCACTTCGGCCCAGGAATATTCTGTCAGCGCGATCTTGGCCCGTTCGACCAGTCCGGCCATCGCATGCCCGTAACGATGCTCGACAATGTGGATGAAGCGGTCGACGAGATCGGGGCGCTCGGCTTCGAAGCGGATCTGCCTCAAATCCGAGATCGCCTTCGCGGTGTAGATGAGATTGATGCGCTGCCAGGTCGCGAGGTCGATGAAATAACTTGCCGGCAGATTGCGCTTGCCGTCCTTGGTCGGCATCAGATAGCCGAGCTCGGGCATGATATGGGCGATGCTTAGCAGCCGGTCGAAATCCGTGCCGCCGATATGGATGCCGCGATTGGCCAATATGTCGCCCTTGCGGTCGTCCGAGCGGGCGCGCTCCGGCGAGACGCGCACGATCGAGAAGTCGGAGGTGCCGCCGCCCATGTCGACGATCAGCGCCAGCTCTTCGCGGGCGACGTTCTGTTCGTAGTCGAGCGCCGCCGCGATCGGCTCGAACTGGAAGGCGATGTGCTTGAACCCTTGTGCGCGCGCCGCCTTTTCGAGCTCGCTTTGCGCCCTGGCGTCGGCGTCGGCATCGTCATCGACGAACTGCACGGGGCGGCCGAGCACGACGCGTTCGACCGGGCCGCCGGCATCCTCTTCCAGCCGCTTCTTCAAATGGCTGATGAATAAGCCGATGATGTCGGTGAAGCCGATCAGGCGCGCCTTGATGCGCGTCTTCTCGTTGGCGAGCGAGCTGCCGAGAACGCTTTTCAGCGAGCGCATCAGCCGGCCCTCGACGCTGTCGGTGTAGTCGGCGATCGCGCGGCGGCCGAAATAGGTGTGGCCGTCCTCGAAGTTGAAGAAGACGGCGCTCGGCAAGGTGGGCTGTTCGCCCTCCAGTGCTACCAGTTGCGCCCGGCCGTGGCGGATCACGCCCACTGTGGAATTGGACGTGCCGAAATCGATGCCGCCGAATGCTGGATGCATAGCAGCCTCCTGTCATTGGTTTCGTCGCAGCGCATCGCCGGCGTCGAAAAACGCGCCGTCATCCGGTCGCCGGACCGCTCTGCCGAATTGAATGTGTGCTTGTCCCCGAGTTGGGAGGCGGCGACTTATCCCAAATCCGGGAACAGGGGAACCCTCATTCGCGCGAAAAACGTCAATCCTTGCGGAAAACGATGCGTCCGAGCCAGCCGGTGAGCATGGCAAGCGACACGGCGAACACGCCGTAGAGGAAGGAATAGTCGTGCGCGACGCGGAAGATCGACTGTTCGAAACCGGACTTGCGGATTTCGAGCTGGGCCGAGCTCTCCTTCACGAACATGCCGCTCTTGAACAGGAAGGCGCGTGCCTTATGGGTGCCGACCGGGATGTTGGGCGCGAGCCGGACGGTGGCGCGGAACAGGTTCTGCGACAGGAACTGGACGCCCCCGACATTCTCGCTGTAAAGGCCGGTCGCCGTCTTGCGCTCACGAAGTGCCGAGGTGAATTCCTCGATCGTGATCGGGCTGTCGCTGGGCTCGGCCGGTTGCATGTAGAGGTTCGAAGCGCCGAGAGACAGCTGCTTGTAGCTGTTCGGCTCGGTGATGTCCTGCAGCGGGCGGGTCGTCGCCACCGAGTAGGATACCGGCACGTTCTCGAAAGTCTCCGATTCCAGATTGATCCAGACGCCGAGCACCCTGTCCTTGCGGCGCACGACGACGGGGCGGGCGGGACCCTCCAGCACGACGATGACATCGTAGCGTCCCTGGCGCGCGATCAGCGGATCGGGATTTTCGAGCGAGCCGAAAATGGTGAGGTCAGCGCCGGAAAACCCGGCGGTAATCGAAATGGCGTCGGTCGACAGGCCGATCTGGATGCTTTCCGTCGCCGGCGTCTGTGCCGCCGCCGGCAGTGCTGCGGCAGCGAGCGACAGGATGGCGGCTGCGAACGCTCTCAACGGCCCCATCAGGTCAGGCCCGCGAGCGAATAGCGATTGGGAGGCGTCACGAAAAGGTCGATGGCCAGGCGGATGGCGACGGCCAGAACCAACAGCGCCAGAAGCGCCCGCAACTGCTCGCCGCGCAGCCGCTGGCCCGCCTTGGCGCCATATTGCGCGCCGGCAACGCCGCCCGCCATCAGCAGGAAGGCCAGGATCACGTCGACCGTCTGGTTGGTCGTGGCATGCACCAGCGTGGTATAGGCCGAGGTGAAGATGATCTGGAACAGTGAGGTGCCGATAACGACGTTGGTCGGCACCTTGAGCAGGTAGATCAGCGCCGGCACCATGATGAAGCCGCCGCCGACGCCCATGATCGACGACAGGAAGCCGATTGCCGCGCCGAGGCCGAGCACCGGGATGATGCTGACGAACAGCTTCGAGGCGCGGAAGCGCATCTTGAACGGCAGCCGGTGAATCCAGTTGTGCTGGCCGGATTTCTTCAGCACCGGCGCCGCGCCGCTGCGCGAGGCGCGCAGCGCGTTGACGCTCTCGACCAGCATCAGCCCGCCGACGGTGCCGAGCAGCGCGACGTAGAGCAGCGAAATGAAGAGGTCCAACTGGCCGAGCCGGCGCAGCAGCGCAAAGACATAGATGCCGGCGGTCGAGCCGACGATGCCGCCGGCGAGAAGCACTCCGCCGAGCTTGAAGTCGAGCGTGCCGCGCTTGAAGTGCGACAGCGCGCCGGAGAAGGAGGAGGCTATGACCTGGTTGGCCCCCGTGGCCACCGCGATCGCCGGCGGGATGTTGTAGAAGATCAGGAGCGGCGTGATCAGGAAGCCGCCGCCGACCCCGAACATGCCCGACAGGAAACCCACCGCCGCGCCCATCGCCAGCAGCACGAAGACGTTGACGGAAATTTCCGCGATCGGGAGATAGATGCCCACCCGTCTGTCTCGATCAGTTTGCCTGTCGGCGAATGCCGCCGTCCCCGGCAGTTTCGCACCAAAAAGCCAATTTTTTCTTGCGCGGCGGGGGGGGGGGGGGGGCGCCCCCCCCCCCCCCCCCCCCCCCCCACCCGCGCAAAAGAAGGACAGAAAAAAGGGGGGGGGCGCGGCGCCGGCGCGCCCCCCCCGCGCGGGTGT
>NZ_NSGD01000022.1:0-63006 GCF_002294955.1 Mesorhizobium sp. WSM3864 | reverse complement strand
CGCGCGTTGTACTTGGCGTCGACCTGATCGATGGCGGCGACATTGCCGGCCGACCGCCCCTTTGGATCGAACGTCTCCTTCAGAAAGGCATCCGCGATCGACTTCGCCAGCTCGGGCCCGATTACCCGCGCGCCCATGGTGATGATCTGGGCGTTGTTCGACAGCGCGGCCCGCTCGGCCGAGTAGGTGTCATGGGTGAGTGCCGCACGAATGCCCGGCACCTTGTTGGCCGAGATGCAGACGCCGATCCCGGTGCCGCAGATCAGGATGGCGCGGTCATATTTGCCGGCCAGCAGGTCGCTCGCCACCCGGTCCGACAGATTGGCGTAGAACGGGTCGGGACCGGCCTCGGTGCGCGACACTTCGGACACCTCGTGCCTATCCTTCAGGTGATCGGCGAGGATTTTTGCCAGGCCTTCGCCAGCGCTGTCGCCTGCTACCGCGAGCTTCATGATCGTCTCCTTCAGAGTTTGGCGGCGCATCTGGACAGGATGTCGAGATAGCCCTCGACAGCCCATGCGGCGCGTCCGATGAACAACCCGTCGATATGCGGGCATGCGATGAGTTCGGCGCAATTGTCGGGGTTGACCGAACCGCCATAGAGGCAAGGGACGCGGCGACCGAGCACCTCTTGAACAGCCGCGGTGATCTCCGCCTGGCGGGCCTCGGCATAGTCCGAGGTCGCCGGAATGCCGTTGACGCCGATGGCCCAGACCGGCTCGTAGGCGAACAGGATCGGCGCGCCCTTCTGCGCAGCCGAAAGCTTCGACAAAGCGCCGCGCACCTGCCGGTCGAGGACGTCGCGGGCGCGGCCGGCCTCGCGCTCGGCAAACGTCTCGCCGATGCAGATCAGCGGAATGAGGCCGTGGCGCACAGCGGCTTCGGTCTTGAGGCCGACGGTTTCGTCGGTCTCGCCAAAGTGCTCGCGGCGCTCGGAATGGCCGAGCTCGACGATATCGAGGTCACAATCCTTCAGCATCAGCGGCGAAATCTCGCCCGTCCACGCGCCGTCATCGGCCCAATGCATGTTCTGGGCTCCGACCTTGACCGACGTATCCTTCAGCATCGCCTTGACCTCTCGCGCCGCCGTGAAGGGCGGGATGACGAAGCGCTGGATGCGCGGATCGCCTTGCGGGTCGGCAAGCAGGCCACCGGCGAAGGCGCGCGCCTCGCCAAGCGTCTTGTTCATCTTCCAACTCGTGCCGATCCAGACGTGGGGCATCTGTGTCATTGGTCAGTCCCGTGGCGACAGCGATTTGAATGCGGGTGAGTGCGGCATGGCGCCATCAACCTCCGAGACCGTCACGGATGGCCGAGAAATAGCGATCGGTCCCCACCTGCCCGCCCTTCAGCGCCACCTCCAGACCGTCGATCGCAGCGATGCTCGAATGGGCGACGCAGAGCGGCGAGCCGGGCGATGCAGGCAGCGGCATCCTGACCGTCAGCGCATCGACACCCATCTGGCCGAGCGCGTGGCTGGAGGTGTCGCCGCCGGCAATGATCACGCGCTTCAGCTTCTGCCCCACGCTCAAGGCACGCAGCAGTTCGCCGAGCCCGCGGCCGAGCTTGTGGCGGGCGCCCTCCTGGCGATCGATCTCGGCGCCGCAATCGGCCGAGGGCCCAAGCGCCGTGTAGAGGATGACGCTGCGGCCGGCATCGAGGCTGGCCTTGCCGGCCGCCGCCGCGCGCGCGATCGCCGCGCTCGACGAATGCGAAACAAGCTCGACCGGGTCGACCTCGATGCCGTCGAAGCCGTCGCTCATCGCATGCCGGATCTGCCGTTCCGTTGTTGGCGAGCAGCTGCCCGAGACAACGGCGATGCGGTCGGCCGCTCCGGGTGGCGCGAAACCGGCCGCGGCGCCCGGGGCAGTCTTTCCCGCCCATTCGGCGAGCAGCGCATATTCGATGCCGGAGGAACCGACGACGAAATATCCGCCCGGCTTGCGGGCGCGCCAGATCTCCTTGCCGGCCAACGCTTGGCTCTCGGGACTGTCGACATCGATAAGCAGTATTGCCGCGTCGGCGACCAGCCTGTCGAAGATTGCGGACCTGCCCGGTGAGCGCAGCGTCGCCAGGTCCAGCAGCTCGGAAGGAAGGTCTGTCTGTCGTGACAGATGCACGAGCAAGTCGGATTCATCCATCGGCGTCGCCGGATGGCGGCTCATCACCGGGTGGCGGTCGATACGGTAGTATCTGTCGCGATAGGCGGCGAACAAATGGCCGAATGCGGTGTAGCGCTTGAGCTGCGGCGCGCCGACCACCAGCGGCACGCAGGCTTGTTCGAACACGGCGCGGCCGATCTCGATCGCCCGGCCGATGCTGCCGATCGTCGGGCTGGAATCGAAGGTCGAGCAGACCTTGTAATGGCAGATCTCGGCCTGAAGCGACTTCAGCCAGGCGAAAGCCCCTTCAAGATGCGTGTCCATCCATTGCGCGGACTCGCTGCGGCTGGTGCCCGCAAGGCCGACGGCGCGGCAATGCGCGAAGCGCGCCATTAGTCCGGCATCCGGCTTGCGCATGAAAAGCACGGTCGGCACACCGCCGAGTTCCAGCGCTTCCATCACGTCGGTCGAGCCGGTGAGGTCGTCGCCATAATAGCTGAGGAGCAGGTTCTGCATGCTCACTCCGCCTTGCCGTCGGCAAATTTCTCGATCGAGCGTGCCAGCTCGACATGGCTCCTCGCGAATTCCCGGAGCGGGATGCCCTCGACCGCTGCCTGCCAGGCCTGCTGCACGGCGCGTACGCCGGCGCCCGGCCCGTCGGGATGGCTGACGATGCCGCCGCCGCACAGATAGAGGAGATCGACTGTGCGCCCCGTGCGCTCATAAGTCTCGGGCGCCTGTCCGCCCCATTGGCCGGAGCCGGCCACCGGCAGGGCGCAATCGTCAGGCGAGAACAGCGGCGTCGTCACCGCCTCGAAGGAGCGGATGAAAGACTCGTCCGGTTCCCAGTATTTCGAGGCGATGCCGTTGATCTGGAACTGGTCGACGCCGAGCAGCCGCCAAAATTGCTGCCAGACCTTGAAATCCATGCCGAGGCCGGGATGGCGGGTAAGGATATCCCAGCCGTTGCGATGCGCGTGCAGCACCAGGCCCGAGCGCTTCCTGAGGTAAGCCATGCCGCCAAAGCCGATGGAGTTGATGTTGATGACCGCGCAATTGCCGCCGGCTTCGAGCACAAGATCGTGGTTGCGCAGCATCTCGTCGGGATCGGCGTGCGAGATGCCGAAGGCATACATCACTTTTTTTCCGGCCTTCTGCTCGTGGTCGAGGATCAGCGGCATGATCGCCTTGACCCGCTCCGACAGCGGCGAATAGGCCGGGCTCATCAGCTTCTCGTCGTCCTTGATGAAGTCGACGCCGGCCTCGATCAGTTCGCCCACCATCTCGGCCGTCTCATGTGGTCGAAGGCCCAGCGCCGGCTTGACGATGGTGCCGATGATCGGGCGGCCTTCAACGCCGGTCAGCCGGCGGCTGCCGGCGACACCGAATTGCGGGCCGGGATGCGCGCCCCTGAATTCCTCAGGCAGCTTCATGTCGACGATGCGGATTCCCGACAGGCCCCGGATCGAATAGGTGCCGCCGATCGCAATCGTCATCAGCGCCGCGAGATCGGTGCCGATCGCATCGAAAGGAAAGGCAATGTCGACATCGGCGCGCTTGAAGGGACCTTTGCCGGCCTCGGGTATCGAAGGGTGCGCTGCGTCGGGCAAAGGCCGGATCGACAGCACGCGGGCCGCGACGCGCGCCTTCAGCTCCTCCGTCTCGCCAGGCAGCGCGACGAAGGTGCCGGTCGACTGGTCGCTGGCGATCTTGGCCGCCAGCGCCTCGATACTTCCCGAGGTCTCGATCCGGTAGGTGAGGGTGATCATGGCCGCCATACTCAATTGGAAAGGCAGGAAAAGAATTCCTCGCGCTAGAAATCTGGTATAATGAGTACATAAGCATTGCAAGCAATTCCTGCCGGCGGAGCGCCTCGCGGTACGGCAACGGGCATTCCGGAAATTGCGGCCGCGGTGCTAGATTGAGACTGGGTCAAGGGAGTGATTCGCGGCGATGAACCGTTCGGAACCGATCGTCCGGCGCAAGCTTTCCGACGAAGTCTTCGTCAGGCTGAAGCGCCTGATCACCAGCGGCGAATTGCAGCCGGGCGACGATATGCCGTCCGAGCGCGAGCTGATGGAGCGCTTCGAGGTCGGCCGGCCGGCGATCCGCGAGGCAATGCAGGCGCTGAGCAACATGGGTCTCGTCGCCATCTCGCATGGCGAACGCGCCAAGGTGCTTCAGCTGACAGCCAAGTCCATCATCAAGCAGGTCGATGGCGCCGCCAAGATCATCCTGTCGTCTTCGAAGGACACGCTCGAGCACCTGAAGAGCGCGCGTATCTTCTTCGAGCGCGGCATGGTCAAGGAAGCGGCCGAGAAGGCGACCCCCGAGGACGTGCAGCGGCTGAAGGCAACCGTTGCCGAGCAGCGCGCAGCGCGCGGCGATGCCGAGGCGTTCATCTCCGCCGACATGCGGTTCCACACCCAGATCGCGGCGATTTCCGGCAATCCGATCTATGTCGCGGTCAGCGAGGCGATGCTCGGCTGGCTGAAGGAATATCACACTGAGATGCTGATCTGGACCGGCAAGGAAAAGTTCACGCTGACCGAGCACGAGGAGATCATCGGCTGGATCGAGAAGAAGGACGCCGAACGCGCCGAGAAGGCGATGATCAAGCATCTCGAGCGCTCGCGCGCCCTCTACGTGATGAGCTCCGAGAAATAGCTTCGTTCAGCCGATCCCGGCGATGGCATAGGCTGGCATTGTCAGGCGTCTCAGGGCTTCGCCCCGGTCAAGCCTGCGCGCGCCCACTCCGTCCCAAATCGTAATCGGACCTGCCGCTTCGCCGGCTAGCGCCGAGGTGTCGACCACCACATCCTCCGGTGTGAGGTTTGCCAGCCAGGCCGTGGTGGCGCCGGCCGGCGAGCAGGCCGCCAGTGCCGCTATGCGATCATCGCTGACGCGTAGGGCGATAAGTGTATTGCCGGCCAGCGCGGCGAGGCCTTGCACCGCGTGGAAGATCGGTCGGGGCCTTCCTTCCTCAGCGGGTTCGTCGGCGGCCGCCAGCACGCCGAATGGCCCCGTGAAGCTGGAGAGCGTCAGCATCTCAAGCCCGGCCGGCGCCACGCGCGCGGCATAGCCGATCGACCAGGCGGCCGCGAACAGTCCGGCATGGCGCGGATCGCGATTTGCCATGGCGATGCGCTGGCCGTGCAAATTGCCCTTGGTCGCGCCGCCATAGGGGTTCTGTCGCATGGCAATGGTCGAGGGTCCGATGCGATAAGGCATTGCGCGATAGATCGCCCGCGTCGACTGCGTGATGAATGGCAGCGCCTCCAGCGATTGCATGACGCTGAGATCGTCGGCCGCATGCACGATCGGACAGGTGCAATGGCTGACGAAATCCAGCAGCTCGGCCGGAACGCGCTTGCGGTTGAGTTCGGTGAAATAGCTGAACATGCCGCCGCCGAGCCGGATGCCGGGGAAGGCGCGGCGTGCCGCGGCATAGACATTCTCGAGTGGCGGGCAGGCCGGCCAGACGCTGCCGGGCGGTGTCGACTGCCGGTCGACCGAAGGTGAGACCGCGATGGCATCGAGCCGCAAACCTGCCCGGCGCACCATCTCCGCGACGCCGGACAGTTCCATGTCGAGATCGCCCGCGCAGGCGACCACGCATTCGAGCGTCGTCTTGACAGGGAAGGCGAAGGCGAGCCTGGCATGAGCCTGCAAGGCCTCCAGGCCATGGCCGCGGGTCGGATCGTAGTGAAGGAGAAGCTGCTGCGGGCCAAGCTTATTGAGCAGCGGCAGTTTGCCCAAACCCGCCTCGACATCTTCCGGATAGATGACGACGCCGATATCGGGCAGTTTCGCGCCGGTCTCGCCAAGTTCGATGCGGACCGGCTCAACGCCGGTCGCCGCGGCAGTCACCTTGGGGTCGGCAGTTATACGCAGGGTGATCGTCTGCCGATTGGTCTGTCCCGCCGGCAGCACATAGGGCCATGGCAGAGCCAGCGGCCGCACATACGTCTTGTAGGAAGCGTCGGACCAGTTGCGCTGGTCTTCCATTTCGAAAATGTCGCCTTCCATCCGGCACTCGGCGGTAACGCTGGGGGCGACCTGATGGGTGATGGCGCGCATATCCTTGAACGGCTGCCAGGGGTCGATCAGCAGCGGCAGCTTCGTGTCCACCACGCGGCCGTCCGTGTGCTCGACCTTGACCGAACTGCCGGCAAGGCTGGCGATCGGATGCAAAATGCAGAAGCCGCAACGATTGGTCTCGAAATCGCTTTCGGGCAGCGCTTTGACGTCAAAGCTGAGACGGCCATCGGCGTAGCCCTCGATCTTGGCGTCAAAGCCGAGCCGGCTTCCACCCGGACCCTCGCAATTTGCCGAGTAGCGCACCGAGAAGCTCTCATCGCTCTGTTCGATGACAAGGCCTTCCAGCGTCGGCTCATAGGTGCCCCAGTCGCGGTCGCGAACGATATAGGCGATCGCGCGCAGCACCTCGATGCCGCCGTACCGGATTCCACGCAGATTGCCGTTGAGGAAATCGGCCCTGAGCGGGCCTGCGCTCAGCCGGACCGGTTCGGCTTCGACCGCATGCGTACCGTAGAGGAGGAAGGGATGCGCGGTCATTTGAGCAGGTCGTCGATCCGCACGGGCTGCCGGCTGGCGGCACCGGCATAGGCAGCCTCGACCAGCGCGAATGTCTTGAGGTTGTCGGCGCCGGATGTCGCCGGTTCCTTGGCGGTGGCCAGGCAGTCCACCCAATGCTTCTGTATCGCCACGACGCTTTCCTGGATGTTGTGCCATGGCCGCGAAGCCCAGGAAAGCAGTGGCGGTGACACGTCGCGCACTGTGGTGCCGCTCTTGCCGGCGACCGTCAGTTGGTAGCCCTGTGCCAGCCGGATCGTGCCGTCGCTGCCGTCGATCTCGATCAGGGTTTCGGGGAACGGGTCGGCGGCAAGCTTCGTCGCGTAGCTGCAATCGACCACGGAGGTTGCGCCGCCCTCATGATCCATCAGCATCGTTGCCACGTCCTCGCCGGCGATGTTGGGGTTGACGCGCGTGGTGCGCGCGGTGAGGCTCGAAACATCGCCGAGAAGGAAGCGCGCGATGTCCAGGATATGGATGCCGAGATCCTCGATGATGAAGCGCTTGCCTGTCGCAAGGTAGGGCTGGCCGGAAAACACGTCATAGGCCGAGCGGAACGAGATGCGGCCGAAGAAGGGCCTGCCGATCTCACCGCTGTCGAGCAGGGCGCGGACTGCCTGGATCGGCGACTGCCAGCGGAAGTTCTCGTGCACCATCAGCGGCACGCCGGCGTCGGCGCAGGCCTTCACCATGACCTTGGCGTCGGCAAGCGTTGGCGCGAACGGCTTCTGGCAGATCACCGGGACACGGTTGGCAGCGGCGATCTCGACCAGTGGTCGATGGCTGCCGACGGTGGTGGCGATGTCGACGAAGTCCAGCGTCTCAGCGGCAAACATTTCGACCGCATCGCGGTAACGCCGCTCGATGCCAAACTCGTCGCCGACGATCCTGAGCCGCTCCGGATCGCGGTCGCAGATGGCGACGATCGAAGCGCCATCGATGTCGCGCCAGCCATGCATCTGGTTGACGGCGAAGAAGCCGCAGCCGATCAGCGCTCCGCGCAATGCCGCCATGGTCAGCCCACCTTCGCCATCTGCATCAACGTCACGCGACTCTGCAGACGACGCTGCGCCTGGTCGACGACGACCGCGACGATGATGACGAGGCCCTTGATCACCATCTGCCAGAATGAGCTCACCCCCATCATCACCAGCCCGTCGGAGAGGATGCCGATGACGAAGGCGCCGACGATGGTACCGCCAATCGTGCCGCGGCCGCCCGACATCGACGTGCCGCCGAGCACGGCGGCAGCAATTGCATTCAACTCGAAGCTCTCGCCCGTCGCCGGATGCGACGCCATCAGCTCCGACGAGATGATGAGGCCGACTATCGCCGCGCAGAAGCCGGAGAACATGTAGACGAACATCTTCACCATGTTGACGCGCACGCCCGAGATCCGCGCCGCGCGCTCGTTGCCGCCGACCGCGAAGATATGGCGGCCGAGCGGCGTGTAACGCGCGAGATAGGCCGCGCCC
The DNA here is from genome assembly GCF_002294955.1 of Mesorhizobium sp. WSM3864. Classification (NCBI taxonomy): domain Bacteria; kingdom Pseudomonadati; phylum Pseudomonadota; class Alphaproteobacteria; order Hyphomicrobiales; family Phyllobacteriaceae; genus Mesorhizobium; species Mesorhizobium sp. WSM3864. The sequence continues at coordinate 54,833 of NZ_NSGD01000022.1, read as the reverse complement.
AGCGCCACCACGACCAGGATCCAGATCGAGACCGGCAGGCCGAGCAGCTTGCCGGCGCCGAGATAGCCGAAACCGGTGGTGCCGAGCTCAGGTTTGCCGACGAGGTTGGGGAATGTGCGGCCGTCCGACGACAAAAGCGCAAAGCCGCGCGCGACATAGAGCGTGCCGAGCGTGGCGATGAAAGGCGCGACGTTCAGCCTGGTGATCAGCAAGCCGTTGACGGCGCCGATCAGTATGCCGACCGCCAGCGTGATGAAGGCAATCTCGACGACGTTGAAATAGACGGTATAGCCGATCTGCAGATCGATGCCGTTGAGCACCAGATAGCCGGCGACCATGCCGCACAGGCCGACGATCGAGCCGACCGACAGGTCGATGCCGCCGGTGATGATGACGAAAGTCATCCCCATGGCCAGGAAGGCGTTGAGGGCCACATGCTTGGCCATCAGGATCAGATTGGCGGCCGAGAGGAAATTCGGCGCCGCGATCGAGAAGAACACCAGCACCGCAATCAGCGCGATGAAGGTGCGGAGCTTCATCAGCGTCAGCAGCACGGAACCGCTGGATGCGGATGGCGCGGCAGCCTTGGCTGGAATGTCGGTCATCGGGAGTCTCCATGCACGGGTCCGTGGCCAAGCGCCGAAGCGGCGACGATGGCCGCCTCCGTCGCCTCGGCGCGATCGAACATGCCCGTCAATTTTCCGTTGCTCATCACCGCGATCCGGTCAGACAGCGCCATCACCTCGTCGAGGTCGGAGGTGGCAAAGAGGATGCCCAGCCCATCGCGCGACAGCTTGCGCATGGTGCGGAAGACGTCGGCCTTGGCGCCGACATCGATGCCGCGGCTGGGCTCGTCCATCAAAAGCACTTTCGGCCCGGTGAGCAGCGCCTTGCCGATCACCACCTTCTGTTGGTTGCCGCCCGACAGCGACGACACTTCCTGCGCCGGATCGGCGACCTTGATCGCCAGCTCGCGAACCATCTGCGTGACCGCCTGCCGCTCGGCGCCGCCGCGGATATGGAACAGGCTGACGAAGCGCGACAGGCTGGCCATCGTCAGGTTGCTGGCGACGGAGAGGATCGACACGAGGCCCTCGCGCTGGCGGTCTTCCGGGATCAACGCCAGACCACGCTGGATGCGTCGCGTCGTGTCGCGCTCCTTGACCTGGTGTCCGTCGATGAAGATCCTGCCGCTCGCCTGGCCGTGGCGGCCCATGATGCAGTCGAACAACTCGCTGCGTCCGGCGCCCATCAAGCCGTAGATGCCGAGGATCTCGCCGGCGCGTAAGGAGAGCGACACATGGTCGACCGCAAGTCCGCCGGTGACGCGCGGCAGGCAGATCTCCTCGGCGCGGAATATTTCTTCGCCCGGTTGATGGCCGTCGGCCTTGGCGAAATCCTTGGCGTCCGAGCCGATCATCTGCCGTACGATCCACTGTGTATCAACGTTCTTCATCTCCTCCTGGCCGGTGATGCGGCCGTCGCGCAGCACGGTGATGTAATCGCCGATGCGGATCAGTTCTTCCAGCCGGTGCGAGATGTATACGATGGCGACGCCACGCGCCTTGAGGTCGGCGATCACGTTGAACAGGATCTCGACTTCCGCCGCGCTCAGAGCCGAGGTCGGCTCGTCCATGATCAGGATGCGCGCGTCGAGCGAGACCGCCTTCGCGATCTCGACCAGCTGCTGCTGGCCGATGCGCAAATCCTCGACCAGCATGTCTGGCCTTATGCCGGCTTCGAGCTGTTCGAGGAATTCGGCGGCCCGCCGTTCCTGCTCCCTGTGGTCGATCTTGCGGAGGGCGTTGGTCAGCTCACGCGTGGCAAAGATGTTTTCGGCGACCGACAGATTGCCGAACAGGTTGAGCTCCTGGAACACCATGCCGATGCCGCGGCTGACGGCGTCGCCGGAGGACGAGAACGAAACTTCGTTGCCGTCGAGCAGGATGCGGCCGGCGGTCGGCCTTTCGACGCCGGCGATGATCTTCATCAGCGTCGACTTGCCGGCACCGTTCTCTCCGACCAGCACGTTGACCGCGCCTTTGCGCACCTCGAAATTCGCGTGCTTGACCGCCACCGTGCCGGCATAGACCTTGGAGATGTCCTCCAGCTTCAAGATGACGTCGTGACCGGGCGCGGGGCTCATGGCTTCGGCCCGATCTCGGCCTCCGCCGGTGTCACCAGCGGCAGGTCCTGGCCGCCCTCGATGGTGTAGGCGCCGAGCACCTTCGCGGTCCGGCCCTCCAGCCCGTCACGCGGCAGCTTGGACAGCACCGTCTTGCCGGCATAGGCATTGAAGGCCTTGCCGAACTGGGCGAAGTCGATCTGGTTGGTGAAGTCGTTGAACTGCACGAAATCCAGGCTGTCGCGAATGGCGGTTCCACGCATGGCCGGCCCGATCTGCACCCGCGCATCCGCCTTGCCGTCGCCGTCGACGTCGACGTCGACGGTGGCCGCGCGCGACTGCGTGTTGGCGGCAACGATCTTGCCTTCGACGCGCACCGCGAAGGTCCATGGCGAATTCGCCTGCTTCTTAGGATTGCCGTACTTTGCGCCGGCAGCGGCGGGATCGGTCTTCGCTAGCGCATGGACCTCGGCGAACGGTCCAGCCTTCTGCTGCAGGTAGGGGATGACCTTCGAGGCCCAGATTTCCTCGACCATTCTATCCGGATTGAAGGCCGAGCTGTTGGCGCTGTCGCCGCCCTGCGCCGACTGTGTCGGCAGGATCTTGCAGGCGCTGAGGCCGATGCCGGCGGTTATCGCGAGGATCAGCCAAGTCTGCCTGGTCGGACAAGTCGGCTTGGTCATGACAATCAAGGGCACCCGGAAAGTGAAATGGAGGCGAGGGGCGAACGTGCGTTCGCCCCTCGCAGTGTGCATCGCGCCGGCTCAGTTCTTGAGCGCGAAGGTCTCCAGCTTGGGAGCATTGTCGCCGTTGATGAGGACGCAGTCCATCAGCTGCTTTTCCTTCTCGGGCGACTTCTTGTTTTTGATGTACTCGTTGGCCTGCTCGACCGCCATCTGCGCCTGAGCGTAGGCCGGCTGCAGCACCGTCGCCTTGATGCCGCCGGAGGTGATGGAGTCGCGCACGTCATTCGAGCCGTCGAAGCCGACGACGATTACATCCTTGCGGCCGGCGGCGGCCAATGCCGCGTAGGCGCCCATCGCCATCGTGTCGTTGCCCGAAATAACGCCCTTGATGTCGGGGTTGGCCTGCAGGATCGATTCCATCTTGGAATAGGCTTCGGTCTGGCTCCAATTGGCCGACTGCTGCGCGACCATCTTCAGGTCCGGATAGTCGTCGATGACGTCGTGATAGCCCTTGGAGCGGATGCCGGCATTGGTGTCGGATTCCTTGCCGACCAGCTCGACGTAATTGCCCTTCTCGCCCATCAGCTTGACGAATTCCTGCGCGCCAAGCTGGGCGCCCTGGTAATTGTTGGAGACGATCTGCGCCACGGCGACACCGGTGGCGTTGATCTCGCGGTCGATCAGGAACGAGGGAACGCCGGCGTCCTTGGCCTTCTGCACGGCGGCGACGGTGGCGTCGGCGCCGGCATTGTCGAGGATGATGGCCTTGGCGCCGCGGCCGATCGCCGTGTCGATCAGTTCCGACTGCTTGTTGGCGTCGTCATCATGCACCAGCACCAAGGTGTCGTAGCCGAGCTCCTTGGCCTTGGCTTCGGCGCCCACCGCTTCCGCCTTGAAGAACGGATTGTCGTGCGAGGGCGTGATGATGGCAATCAGGTCCGCCGCATAAGCAGGCATCGCGGTGCCGAGTGCGAGCATGCCGGCGAAAGCCGCAAGCGTCATTCTTCGAGTAAGCTTCATGAAGTCCTCCCATTGAAAACCTGCCTCGGAGACCGAGGCCATTTGTCTGAATTCGCCGGCGGTGCAGGCTGCGCCGCTCGGATTTTGAAAGCCTTTGGCTGCTTTCGCCCGAAGCGGGCCTGGCTGTCGCTCCCCGCCATCCTCCTTCGCTCGTCCAGCGATCCGAGCCTGAACAGCTAAAGCTAACTGGTATGATGAGTCAATCACTAATTAAGGTGATGTGTATATGATAAGCGGCGATCTCACGTGATACGCTGGATGCTGGCGGCAATCTCCTCCGGCTCGAAGACGCGCTTCCAATCGTCACGCATCAGCACCGGCTTGCCGAATTCGATCGCCTTGTTGCAGGCGTCCGAGAACACGCCCTTGGTTTCGCCGAAAATGACGGCGCCGAGCACGTTCATGTGGCCGAGCAGGAAGTCGAGCGCCGCCTGCCGGTCGACGCCCCGCGCCACAACCTCATCGAGGGCTTCCTTCATGACGACGAGCAGCGACGCGCAGACAGTCTCAGAAAGACCAGGTTCGAGCAGGGCCATCTGCTCGACGGTCACGCGGTGCGAGCGCATCACCGGCGCCCAGATGATGCGGGCGATTTCCTCACCCTTGGCATAGTCCTCCTCCGGGCCCTGCATAAGGGCGCTGACGAAATGCTGCTTGGCCTTGACGCCGCCGAAGAAGTCCTTCTTGGCCGCCATGTCGGTTTCGTCGTTGAAGATCGGCGGATGGCAGGGATGCGTGACGAAGTAGGTAAGGTCGGGGCGCTTGGGCAGATGGCCGGCAAAAGGCGCCGCGGCGTCGAGCACGATCACCATCGTCCCCGGCGCCAGCTTGCTTTCGATGCTCGCTGCGACCTTGCCGATATGCGTGTCGGGAACCGCCAGGATCACGACTTCGGCGCCCGCGAGCGCCTCGTCAACGCTGAGCGTGTCGATGCCAAGACCGCTTTTCAGCCGCTCCTTGCCCGCCTCGCTGATCTCGACGTGACGGATCGCATAGGGGGAAGCGCGAAAATTGGTCGACAGCCGGTAGCCCATTTTGCCGCCCGCACCGAACAGCGCAATCGTTGTCATCTAACCTGCTCCTGATGTTCTAGACGACGGCCAATGCAGATCGTCACATTGTATACTGGTATAATCACTCTACCAAATTGGCAAGAGAAATCGCTGATTTGTCGCTCCCTCACTTCGGGTGGGCCGTTGCCGCGCTCGCTTCCGCGTCGGCCGTTGCATCATCGTCGCCGTCTGCAATTTCGACAAACGCGCGCCGCGCCTGCGCCTGACGTCCGGCCAGCGCCAGAACGAAGATGACGACAACGCCCTGCACGATGTCCTGCGCGCCCGGAGGAAGGCCGATGATCTGCATGGTGGTGACGATGAGGACGAGCAGGATGCTGGCGAAAAGTGTGCCGAGCGCGGTCGCCGAGCCGCCGAAGATCAGCGTTCCGCCAAGCACCACGGCGGCGATCGACTGCAGGAGATAGGGCTGGCCCATTTCGAGGAATGCGCCGCCGATATAGGCGCCGAGCAGCAGCCCGTCTAGCGAAGCCAGCACCGACGAGATGATGAAGGCCGACGCGATCACGCGCCCGTTGCGGATGCCGGCGAGCCGTGCCGCGGCGCGGTTCTGGCCGACCGCCGAGAGCAATTGCCCGAAGACGGTGTAGCGCAGCACGAAGGCAGTCGCCGCTACGCCGAGGATGGCGATGATCGCCATGATCGGCACGCCCGAAATGCGCCCGGTCGCCAGTTCCTTCAGTGCCGGGCTGACGGCGAAGCCCGGTATCGCCTTGTTCGACAGCAGCGTCGCCGTCGCCAACACATAGCCGGTCGCCAACGTCGCGATGATGGCCGGAATGCCGAGACCGACAACGAGCAGCGAATTGAGCGCCCCGACCGCAAGGCCGAGCAGGATGGCGGCGAGCACGCCGATGGCAAGGTTGGCGTCCTGGCCCTTGATGGTCAGCAGCGCGACGAAGGCACTGAGCGTGATCACGGAGGCGACCGACAGATCGATATTGCCGCGCCCGGTCGTCACCACGAACATCTGGCCGATGCCGACGACCGTCAGGAAGGATGCCGACAGAATGACGCCGGACAGGCTGGACAGGCTGAACCGGTTGGTGACGACGGACAGCACCAGCCACAAAATAAGCACGCCGATCGCCGACCAGATCCAACGGTTCCGTTGCGCCCAGATGCCGAAGCCGGCGAATGCGCTCATGGCTCGCTCCTGCGGTCGGCGGTCAGGCTGCGCAACGTCAGCAGCGCGATCAGGATCAACCCTTGCGTGGCGGCGTTGTAGTCGCTGCTGACGCTGACCGTGCCGAGCAGCGCGCCGATGAGCGACAGCGTCACCGCACCGGCGACGGCGCCGATCGGCGAGATGGTGCCGCCGAGCAGCGAGCAGCCGCCCATCACCACGGCGGCAACGCTGAGCAAGGTATAGGAATTGCCGGAATTGATGTCGCTCGCCGTGTTGATGGCCGTCAGCGACAGGCCCGCGGCGCCTGCAAACAAGCCGGCGATTAGATAGCGCACCAGCGCGTAGCGCGTCGGCGACCATCCCGAGCGGATCATCGCCGCCGGATTGTTGCCGAAGCCACGCAACACCACGCCGAGCGGCAGCCGGTCGATGACGAGCACGATCAGAGCCACAGCGGCGATCAAGATGATCGACGTCGGCATAAATCCGATCGACCAGCCGAACAGCGTCGACAGCCACTCGGGACTGGCACCACCCGGCGTCGGCTGCAGAGCATAGCCGATGCCGACCCAGATGAAGGACGCGCCGAGCGTGACGACGATCGCCGGGATTTTGCGCGCCTGGATGATGCCGCCAAGCCCCGCATAGGCGGAAAGCGCTGCCACCAGCGCCAGCGCGCCGAGCCAGGGCTGGTCGTAGAGCAGCGTCGCGCAGAGCACGCTAACCAGGCCTGCGAAGGCGCCGACGCCGAGGTCGATCTCGCTGCCGCCGACGATGAACATCTGCGCTGCCGTCACCAGCACCAGCGACAGCGCCGGCATCAACAAAAGGTCGAGCCCGAAAGCCGAGGCGACCGCGGGATTGATCGCGATCATGATGGCGAGCACGGCGGCAAGCCCGATGAACGGCGCCGAATTGACCAGCCGGCGCCCGAGCCTCGCCATAGCGGTCCGGTCCTTCGCGGCGCTCGCCTGCCGGTCCGCCGATTGCTCGAAGGAGGCGCCGACGATCGCCTGCTCGGTGATCGCCTCGCCTGCCAGTTCCTTGACGATCCGCCCGCCGGAAAAGACCAGCACGCGGTCGCAGGCGAGCAGCTCGGCGTCTTCGGTCGTGTGCCAGATCAGCGCGCGGCCGCCGCGCGCGACCTCGTTGCCGAGCCGGTAGAAATCCTGCTTGGTGGCGATGTCGACGCCGCGCGTCGGATCGTCGAGCAGGATGACCGGCGTGTCGGCGACCAGTGCCCGCGCCACCAACGCCTTCTGCTGGTTGCCGCCGCTGAGCTCGGTGATGCTGGACTGAAAGCGCTTCTCGTCCAGCCGCAGGCGGCTTGCCGCACGTGAAGCGGTGTCTCGGTTGGCTCGGTCGGAAACGACAGCTAGCGCCGGGCGGCGGGCAAGCGCGCCGATGCTGATGTTGCCGAGCACGCTCCACAGCGGGAACACGCCTTCCTTCTGCCGGTCGCCGGCGATGAAGCCTGCCTCCGCCCCCCTGGAGACGCCCGCATGCTGCTTTCGGTCGGGCTTGAAGATCGCGTGCAGCAATTCCTTTTGCCCGCTGCCTTCGAGACCGGCAAGCCCGACGATCTCGCCGCGCACGATGTCGATGCCATGGCCGAGCTCGGCTGTCAGCGGCCCGGAGAGCCGCACCAGCACGTCCTGGGAGGATGCGCCCGCGACGGCGTGCTGGTGGACCGGGTCGGCATTGCCGCCCATCAATTGCACCAGCTTGCCGATCGAAGCGTCCGCGGCATGGCCCTGCCAAGCGGTGCGGCCGTTGCGCAGCACCACGACTTCGGTGGCGATGTCGATGATTTCCTGCAGCTTGTGACTGATGAAGATGAAGGCGAGCCCGGCTTTCGCCCGCTCGCGAATGAAGGCCCTGAGCTGCTTCGATCGGTCGAGATCAAGCGAGGATGTCGGCTCGTCGAGCACGATCAGGTTGACGCCCGGCGTCGCCGCAGCGCGCGCGATCTCCACCATCTGCCGTTCGGCGATGGTGAGGTGGCCGACCTCGGCGTCGGCGTCGATGCCGTTGCCGGGAAAGACGGCATCCAGCGCCGCGCGGGCACGGGCGCGGTAGAGCGCGCGCCAGCCCGGCCGGCTTGCGGAATCGCCCGGTGTTTCCAGGAAAAAGTTCTCGGCGACGGACAGGTTGGCGCAGAGCGACAGCTCCTGGTGCACCATGCGGATACCACGCCGCTGCGCTTCGCCGGTGTCGTAATCGGCGAAAGCCATTTCTCCACCGGCAAAGGAAATCGAGCCGAGCGTCGGCCACATTGCACCGCACAGGATGCGCATCAACGTCGATTTGCCGGCGCCGTTGCCGCCGACCAGCCCGATCACGTCGCCGGCGCCGACCGAAAGATCGATCCCCGCGTTGGCGAGCGTCGGCCCGAAACTCTTGGTGATCCCGCTGAGCGCGACGACGGCTGGCCGGGCAGACGCAGCAGGCACCGCGGTTGCGGCGCTGTCCTGAGCGGCAACGGCAAGCTGGGACATTCGTCCTCCGGTTCTTCGCAAAGCGAGGATCGGGCGCGGCCGTAGGCGACGCCCGATCCCTGGACTGGTTGCCTTACTTGCTGAGCAGGTTCTGCTTGACCCAATCCAGCGAATAGCTCGGGCTGATGATTTGGCCGCCCGGCATCTTGGCGTAGTCCTTCAGGTTGCCGGCGTCGACCGTCGCCACCGGCATGATCATCAGCTTGGGCGCCTTGGCGCCCTTGAGCAGCGACAGGCCGAGCCAGAAGGCGGCGCCGCCGATACCGGGCGTGGTGTTCATCGATACGGTCTGGTAGCCGTTCTTGGCATTCTCCTCGGCCCACCATTTGACGAAGTCGGTGCCGCCGCCGCCTTCGATGACCGGCATCTTGTCCTTGTAGTCGCCGCCATACTGGACGAAGGCCTGGGCGATGCCGACATCGTCGCTACCGCCCTGGCCGAGCACGGCGTCGACGTGCGGCAGCGAGGGCAACACGTTGGCGATCGCCGCTTGCGCCACCGAGGCCGTGGCCTGGCCGTAGACGGTCGCGACCACCTTGATATCCGGGTATTTCGCCAGCACCGACTGCTGCGCGTTGAACATGTCGTTGTCGGGCGCCGAACCCTTCACGCCGCGCACCTGGATGACGTTACCCTTGCCGCCGAGCATCTTGAACACGGCTTCCGCCTGGGCAGCCTTGTAACCCTTGAAGTCGAAATTGAGCTGGTAGTTGCAAGGCGCCGAAGCGACCGAGTCGAAAGAGATGACGATGATGCCGGCCTTGCAGGCCTTTTCGATGACACCGTTAACCGCGGTCTCCGAGGCGGCGTCGACGGCGAGCACGTCGACCTTCTTTAGGATCAGTTCGGCGATCTGGCTATTCTGCTGCGCGACCGAGCCGTCGCCGTTCATGACGATGTAGTCGGCGATCTGTCCAGCGGCCTTGGCCTCCTTGGCCGATGCCTCGAAAGCCTCCACCATCTGGTGACGCCAGGTATTGCCGTAATAGGCATTGGCCAGCGCGATGACCGGCGCGTCCGGAGACGCCATTGCCGGCAGCGCAGCAGCACTTGCCAGTGCGACGCCGGCGAGCGCCGCAACAATCGAAATTCTCATGTCATTCTCCTCCCAACGAAACGACTGGCTTGGCAGCCTCAGCATAGCGCCAGATGATCACGCTATGTCAGGTACACATTATACCAGCATACCAAATAGGCAAGCCAGTATTGAAGCCATCCGATGTGAAGAGGCCAAGCTCGACCGGTCGCACCAGGCGCGAAGCGCCCAGAACAGCCTTCAGCCGAGGTGACGAAGCGTATGGCGCGTCTGCTTCGCGGTCGATCCGATGCTCAGGAAGGGCCTGCCCGGGGCCGGCACCGTGCTCATCCAGAAGATCGCCGGAGCCGCCTCAGCGGCCAAGCTTCCGCGGCGAGATCGCCCGGTCCGCCGCACCCCCATCGGCACTAGGAGGCGTTTGCGCTCGGCACCTGGACCGTTCCGGCTACCGGCAAGCCATGGCTCGGCTCAAGCGGTCTTCATCGCGTTGCAGATTTCCTCCACCAGCATCGCCGCCGAGACAGCGCCGGGATCCGGATGGCCCAGCGAGCGTTCGCCGAGACGCGCGGCGCGGCCGACGGTTGCGATCATGTCGCGTGTCGCTTCCGCGCCTCGGCGGGCAGCAGCGGCTATGGCATCGGTTTTCTGGCCGCTGACCGCTACGTCAGCGGCGGGAGCCCAGGCATCGAGCATCGTCTTCTGGCCAGGTTCCGCCTTGCCGCGCTGGACAATGCCGTCGCGCATTGCCGCAATGACGGCCCGCAACTCGCCGCTCGGCATCGATGCCCGCGGACCAGCAGCCTTACCGGCGCGCAGCAGGGCGGTCGCGTAGAGTGGTCCGGAGGAGGCGCCGACCGCGTTGAGAAAACCTTTGGCGGCGGCATTGAACACATCCTGCAGCGTGCCCTCGGCGGCCTGGGCTGAATCGGCCGCGGCCTTCATGCCCTGTTCCATGGCGATGCCGTGGTCTGCGTCGCCGATGACCCCATCAAGCGCGCAGAGCCTGTCACGCTCGGCCGCCATCCGCGCCGAGAAAGCGTCGAAAAGGGCCTTCAAGTCCCCCGTCGTAAACTCCATTCGCTCAACTCCGAAACATGGCGCAGTCACAGGGATGGTCAATCATGCGCTGCAATTCGTCATCGAGATGCATAATGGTAATCGAGGCGCCGGCCATGTCGAGGGACGTGCAGTACGGGCCGACAAGCGTCTTATGGACGACCAGCCCGGCAGCCTTCAGGCGCTCCGCGATCCTGGCGTTCAGGATGTAGAGCTCCATTAGCGGCGTCGCGCCGAGCGAGTTGACCAGCACCGCGACACGATCGCCGGCCGGCGCCTTCATTTCCGCAAGGATGGCGTCCATGATTTCATCGGCGACATCGTTGGCCGAACGCAATGGCCCGCGCCGCACGCCCGGCTCGCCATGGATGCCCATGCCGATCTCCATCTCGCCGACAGGGAGATCGAAGCTTGGCTTTCGTGTCTGCGGCAGCGAACAGGACGACAGAGCCACGCCCATGGTGAAGGTGCGGTCGTTGGCGCGACGGGCGACCCGCTCCACCTCGTCCAGCGGCATCATCATGTCGGCGGCCGCGCCCGCGGCCTTGAAGATGAACACGTTGCCGCCCACGCCGCGGCGCTTTTGCCTTTGGTCGCGCGGCGCCGACGCGATGTCGTCTGTGGTCAGCACCGTGCGCGCCTCAATGCCCTCCATCTCCAGCAGCTCGGCGGCCATGTCGAAGTTCATCACGTCGCCGGCATAGTTGCCATACATGAACAGGACACCGGCGTCGCCACTCGCGGCCATCGCTGCGTCGACCGCCGGCTGGGGAGGGGGCGAGGCGAAGACGTTGCCGATCGCGGCGGCATCCGCCAGACCCTTGCCGACATAGCCCAGAAAGGTCGGCTCATGGCCTGAGCCGCCGCCGATGACCAGCGCCACCTTACCGGGTCGCGGACCATGTCTGGCGATGACCGCGCGTGGAGCGTTCTCGGGGCGCCAGAGATGGTCGGGATGCGCAGCTATGATGCCGGCCAGCATTTCGTCGACCGCCGCATTGCCGTCATTGATCAGCTTCTGCGTCACGCTCATTCGCATTTCCCTCCATCGCCCTCGGCCAAGAGACTAGAGCGTTTCGCGGTTGTGAGGAAACGGTCTTCTTCTGGTCCAGCCGAGGCCGCCAACGCGCAAGTGTCGAAAGGTCAGCGCGCGTTGTACTTGGCGTCGACCTGATCGATGGCGGCGACATTGCCGGCCGACCGCCCCTTTGGATCGAACGTCTCCTTCAGAAAGGCATCCGCGATCGACTTCGCCAGCTCGGGCCCGATTACCCGCGCGCCCATGGTGATGATCTGGGCGTTGTTCGACAGCGCGGCCCGCTCGGCCGAGTAGGTGTCATGGGTGAGTGCCGCACGAATGCCCGGCACCTTGTTGGCCGAGATGCAGACGCCGATCCCGGTGCCGCAGATCAGGATGGCGCGGTCATATTTGCCGGCCAGCAGGTCGCTCGCCACCCGGTCCGACAGATTGGCGTAGAACGGGTCGGGACCGGCCTCGGTGCGCGACACTTCGGACACCTCGTGCCTATCCTTCAGGTGATCGGCGAGGATTTTTGCCAGGCCTTCGCCAGCGCTGTCGCCTGCTACCGCGAGCTTCATGATCGTCTCCTTCAGAGTTTGGCGGCGCATCTGGACAGGATGTCGAGATAGCCCTCGACAGCCCATGCGGCGCGTCCGATGAACAACCCGTCGATATGCGGGCATGCGATGAGTTCGGCGCAATTGTCGGGGTTGACCGAACCGCCATAGAGGCAAGGGACGCGGCGACCGAGCACCTCTTGAACAGCCGCGGTGATCTCCGCCTGGCGGGCCTCGGCATAGTCCGAGGTCGCCGGAATGCCGTTGACGCCGATGGCCCAGACCGGCTCGTAGGCGAACAGGATCGGCGCGCCCTTCTGCGCAGCCGAAAGCTTCGACAAAGCGCCGCGCACCTGCCGGTCGAGGACGTCGCGGGCGCGGCCGGCCTCGCGCTCGGCAAACGTCTCGCCGATGCAGATCAGCGGAATGAGGCCGTGGCGCACAGCGGCTTCGGTCTTGAGGCCGACGGTTTCGTCGGTCTCGCCAAAGTGCTCGCGGCGCTCGGAATGGCCGAGCTCGACGATATCGAGGTCACAATCCTTCAGCATCAGCGGCGAAATCTCGCCCGTCCACGCGCCGTCATCGGCCCAATGCATGTTCTGGGCTCCGACCTTGACCGACGTATCCTTCAGCATCGCCTTGACCTCTCGCGCCGCCGTGAAGGGCGGGATGACGAAGCGCTGGATGCGCGGATCGCCTTGCGGGTCGGCAAGCAGGCCACCGGCGAAGGCGCGCGCCTCGCCAAGCGTCTTGTTCATCTTCCAACTCGTGCCGATCCAGACGTGCTTGGACTGTGTCATGCGGTGGTCATTCCGTTTCGCTCACGAGCGCCCTGGCGGTCGACTCGTCGGTGATGAGCCCCTTCAGCCGCGCGCTTTTGAGCACCGCGCGGACCGCCTCGACCTTTGTCGGACCGCCGGCGATCGCGATGATGCGGCTATCCGCCGACCCGTCCAGATCGACGGCGAGCGTGCGCGCGGTGAGCGTCGTTTCCAGCACCCGGCCGCGCGCATCGAAAAAGTGGCCGAGCATTTCGCCGACGCCACCGACGGCGGTGATCTCGGCAATCTCGCGCGGCTCGATCATGCCGGTCGCCACGAGCTGGGCGCCCGCATCCGCCGTGCCGATGCCGACGAATTTCAGCGTCGCCCGGTTCGACATCTCGAAGATTTCCCGCACGCCGCGCTGCGCCAGCAGCACTTCGCGGTCTTCCGCGGAATTGGCAAAAAAGGGCACCGGCATGACGTAGGCCTGCGCGCCGGTCTTTTCGGCCAGTCGATGCATGACGTCGTGCGGATTGGCGGCGTAGTTGCGCGTCAGGCCGCCGAGCAGCGAGACGAAGCGGACGCCGGCTGCCTCGAAGCGCGGCAGCTGATGCACCGCGGCGGCCAACGTGCGGCCATGGCCGATACCGATGACCCTGTCCTCGCCGCGCTCCATCTCGCGACGCAGGAAACCGGCGCCCGCAAGCCCCAGCGCCCGCAACGGAAGGTCATCCTCGCCCAGATCCGGCGCGACCTCGCAGAAGTCCAACCCGAAGCGATCGCAGAGCTGGTTCTCCAGCAATGCGCATTCGACGACCTCGCCGTCGATCGAGACCTTGACCGCGCCGTCGGCGACAGCCCGGGCGATCAGCCGATGCGCCTTGACCGACGGCAACCCCAGTCGCTTCGCCACCTCGGCCTGGGTAAGCCCGCCGGCGTAGTGCAACCAGGCGGCACGGATCGCGAGCGACCCTTCGGGATCCAGTTGACCTGGGCGTTTCGGCATCTGCAGTCCTTGATCGTGCGTTTGGGCCATTCTCAGCCGACTCAGACATTCAGGCTTTGCACGCCCGTGTCGATATGGGGAGCCCAGAAGGCTATGCTTTCGGCAATCTGCGGGATGACCTGCCGATCGTCCGGCTCGCGCTCCTTGAAACTCAGCTCCAGGCAGATCTCGTTGTCGGCGGCGCCACCTTCGGCGAATGCCTTCATCAGCGGTTCGGGATGAATGCGGCCCCTGGCGTTGAACGCCGCGGTGAAGGGTCGGTGCCCCCCCTTGTCCATGAGGCTTTGCTTGATGTGGATGATCGGCGACAGCTTCGGCGCCGCGCGAGCCCAGGCATAGGGATCGTAGTCATCCGGATTGGCGCTGGTCACGTCGCCATGGTCGATGTCGACCATCATCCACATCGGCACGGCCATGTCGGCTTTGGTCAGCCTGTCCTGCAGCTTCAGGCAGTCGGCGATCGTGTGGCCGAACTCGCGCCCGATGCTCATCGGCTCCCAGAAAACGTAACGCAACCCGGCTGCCTTGGCGTGCTCGGCCACCTCCGCCCAGCAGTCGACCGCGATCCGGATCAGCGCCTCGCGCCGGGCCGGGTCGTCATAGTCCTTGAAGGTGAAGATGGCGAACTGGGTGCCGATGGAGACGCCGCCGAGATCGGCGGTGATGTCGGCGAAGGTCTTGAACCAGTCGACATAGTAGCGGCGCACATCGCTGTCTGGATGGCCGAAATGGTTGAGCCGGCCATAGGGGCCGGTCATGCCGCTCGTGACGCGCACGCCGGTGCGCCGCAAGGCCGCGACCATCTGCCGGGTCAGGCGCCGGATCACCGGCGCCGGCCAGCTCGGATTGATGAACTCATGCGTCAGCTGCAGGTCGCGCAGCCTGAGGTCGCGCGCGACGGTCTCGATGAGGTCGTCCGGATCGGCGAAGCGGTTGACCAGTGGGTTGGTGTTCAGGGAAAGCGTCAGCGCCATCACGCAGCCTCGGCAAGGCGCTCGGCCTCGAACCACATGGCGAAGGCGTGCCGTTCGGCTTCGGTGAGATGCAAATGGTGCTTGGTGCGCCGAAGCAGGATGTCGTCGGGCGTGCGCGCCCATTCCCTGGCGACGAGATAGCGCACCTCCGCCTCGTAGAGCAGGCCGCCGTGATGACGGCCAAGGCCGTCGAGGCCGGCCGCGTCCGTGACGAGGTCCCGCGTGCGCGCGCCGTAGAGCCGGCCATAGTGATGGACGAGATCGCGCGGCATCCACGGATAGGCCTCGCGCAAGCCATTGGCGAAGGTCTCGTAGTCGGCATTGGGGATTTCGCCGCCGGGCAGCGGCGCGGTCTCGGTCCAGTCCCCGCCCATCTTCGGGAAAGTAGGCTTCAGCCGGTGCATGCCGCGCTCGGCCAGTTCGCGGAACGTGGTGATCTTGCCGCCGAAGACGTTGAGCAGCGGCGCGCCGCCGCTCTCGTCGAGGTCGAAGACATAGTCGCGCGTCACCGCGGACGGGTTGCCCTTGCCGTCGTCGAACAGCGGCCGCACGCCGGAGAAGGAGTAGAGCACGTCCTGGCGCCGCAGCTTCTCCTTGAAGTAGCGGTTCACCGCCGCAAGCAGGTAGTCGATCTCGGCCTCGTCAGCCCTGACGTCCTCGGCGCGGCCGTCATAGGCAATGTCGGTGGTTCCGATCAGCGCCCTGTCCCCCTCATAGGGGTTGATGAAGATGACGCGCTTGTCGTGGTTCTGTACCAGATAGGCATTGGCGCCCTGCCAGAATTTCGGCACGATGATGTGGCTGCCTTTGACCAGGCGCACATTGCGCGACGAGTTCGATCCCGCGACACGGCCAATGACGTCCGAAACCCAGGGGCCGGCGGCATTGACGAGGCAGCGGGCGCGGAAGAGCCGCGTTTCGCCGGTCATCGCATTTTTCGTCGTTACCGTCCAGGCGCCGTTCTCGCGGCGGGCGGAGACGGCAGGCGAGCGGGTGAGCACCTCGGCCCCGCGCTCGGCGGCGCCGACAGCGTTGAGCACCACCAGCCGCGCATCATCCACCCAGCAGTCGGAATATTCGAAGCCGCGCGTATATTGGTCGAGCAGCGGCGTTCCTTCGGGATCGCGCTCGAGGTCGAGCGTGCGCGTGCCGGGCAGCCGCTTTCGGCCGCCCAGATGGTCGTAGAGGAACAGGCCGAGCCGCACCAGCCAGGCCGGCCGATCCTGCGGGCTATGCGGCAGCACGAAGCGCATTGGCCAGATGATATGGGGCGCGGCCTTGAGCAGGACCTCGCGCTCGATCAATGCTTCGCGCACCAGCCGGAACTCGCAATATTCGAGATAGCGCAGGCCGCCATGCACCAGCTTGCCGGAGCGCGAGGACGTGCCCTCGGCAAGGTCGTCCTTTTCGCACAGCACGACCGACAGGCCGCGACCTGCCGCGTCCCGGGCGATGCCGGCGCCGTTGATGCCGCCGCCGATGACGAAGAGGTCGACCATTTTCGGCTCGGGCCCCATCCTATGCTCCTTCCAGCGTTTCGGCGGAGGCGACAGCCGTGTTGCGGCGCTGGGCGGCCAGCATGTCCCAGGCTGGCCCCAGGGCACGGCGCGCCGCGCCGAATGCCGGGAACAGCCCGTCATAGACGCCGATCAGCGCCGGATCGGGCGCCTCGACCGGCCCGAGCAGCGGCGTGACCCAGTCGGCGATGCAGGCATCCATGTCGCCGTAGGCGCCGATGGCGACCGCCGCCATCATCGCGCAGCCGGCAGCACCCGCCTCCTCGCGCGAGGAAACGCGCACCGGCGCATGAACCGCCGCCGACAGGATGCCGCGCAATCCCTGCGAGCGGGCCGCGCCGCCCGACAGCCGCAACTCCGACGGCAGGTCGCCCATCGCCGCGTAGCAGTCGCGCATGGCGAGCCCTAGCCCCTCGATCACGGCACGCACGAGGCTCGGGTAGCGGTGGTTTACCGACAGGCCGACGAAACCGGCGCGGGCGTTGGCGTTGACGAACGGCCCGCGCTCGCCGGCCTCCGAGATATAGGGATGATAGACGATCTGGCCGGGCGGACTGTCGCCGAGCCAACGATCGATGCGGGCGACCATATCGCGGTGACCGTCCTCGTGCCCGAATTCCTTCAGCACATCCGCGGCGAGACCGAGAACCCAGTCGATGTTGAGCGTGGTTGCCATGTTGGTCTGGACCTGCGTCACCAGATCCGGAACCGGCAAAGTGATGACGTAGCCCGAGCCCTCCTTGTTGAGGTGCACGGAGCCCGTCGGCATGGCCCGCATGTGCACGCCGGTCGAGCCGACGATCGAGCAGGCGACATCCCCCTCGCCGCCGCAGACCCCCGCGCCAAGCGCCGTCATAACCATGTCGACATAGCCGAGGCTGATGGGCGTGCCGGCTTTCAGACCCGTCTCGGCCGCCGCCGCGGCGGTAAGCGGATGGGTTACCATCGTGCCGTCGACGATCTCGGGCAAGAGCTTGCGCCGGCCGGAAAGGCCGAGCGCCTCGATGACCGTGTCGTCGTAGCGGCGGGTGCGGAAATTGCCGAAGGTGAAGCTTGATTCCGACGGATCGGTGGCGCGCATGCCGGTCAGGTTCAGATAGAGCCAGTCCTTGCAGTGCAGCGCCACTTCGGCCTGGTCGAGAAGCTCGGGCGCGTGGCGGTCCATATGGGCCATCTGACTGCCCTGCTGGCAGGTGTTGAGCCCGGTTCCCGTCGCCTCGAAACGGGCGCGGCCAAGCGGGCCGGCGGCCAGGCGCTCGACGGTCGGCGCCGCGCGGGCATCGAGCCACAGCCATGCGTCGGCGACAGGCTCATCTTGCCGACCCACGAGCCAGGTGCCGTCGCCCTGTGCGGTCACCGCGAGCGCCGCGGTGCGCGCCGCCAGGTTTTCAACCTTGTCGTCGAGCCCTCGGAGCGCAGCCACGCAGTCGCGCCAGGTCTGGGCGAGCGACTGCGTCGCCGAACCGTCGGCGCCGGACGCGTATCGGTTCGGAACCGAAGCGGAAGCGATCTGGCGGCCATTCAGCTCAAAGGCGACCGCCTTGATGATCGACGTGCCGGAATCGATACCTATGATGACGTCAGCGGCGGCCACGGATCTCTCCGCATCCGATGCGACCATGCCTGAATCGGCAACAGGGCAATGTCCGTCTCCTCCTGATTTTCCCGCCTGAAGTTCCACCGCGAAGAGGCGGCGGCGAAAATACGCCGTTGCACGCTCCTCCGTAACGGCGCCTTACACAGTCCACTCTAAATTATCATGGAAATAACACAATGCATGATTTTTTTTGCAGACATCGAAAATTTTTTCAGGTACGCTGTTATCAGTCAGGAGGAACCCAAACGTCTGCTCTCCGTCGTCTTCGGCAGACGGACGAGAGAGCGGGCAAACAGGCAGCCGGATGGTTCAGGCTCGTTTTCAGCTTGCGCCGCAGCACCGTGTGGCGAGCATAATCTCTGCTGAAATCAAACTCTTAATGCCAATAGATTCGCTCCTGCAGCATTGCCGTGCCGTATCTGCGAGATGGATAATCTCAACGATCCGGGATAGCGGCTGGCTGCTCCGGGAGATGCCGTCCTGTAAATCGCTTGGCCGAGAGAGCCCCTTCCAACGAACCAAAATCCGGACCAAAACGGAATTCTGATCTAACATGCTTGACGCAGAAGATAACATTAACATAACATAACTGACAGATGGGGCGTGGATGCGGCGGGAGGAGAACGCTGCATCGTCGGCCAAGGGTGGGAGAAATCGATGCAAGCAAGCGACCCGACTATGCCGTGTCCCCGTCCGGCTGCAGAGATGCGTCCTGCATTCGCAGCCCCTGCCCGCCTCGTTCCATCGCCGGCGAGGCTCTGAACCATGAACGCCATGTCGAGCCCGACGCCGAAGGCACCGGCTGCGCCGCGCCGCAATCTGATTGTCGCCGTTGGCCTCGGCGTCGTGGTCCTTGCCGCGATCGCGCTCGACACGAAGGTGGTCCAGATCGGATCGTCCGCCGACGTCAGCCAGGAAGCGTTTTCGCCTGACCGTTTCGGCGAAAAGGAGTTCCCGCGCATCCAGGCCTTCGTCGTCGAGCACGCCGTCAACGCCGCAACCTTCGGGCCGGCGGTGATGGCCGACAAGAACGCCGCCGCCAAACAGTACGGAACCGCCTCGTCGACCGGCGCGATCATCCCTGTCAGGTTGACGGCGGTCGCGGGCGAAGCGAAATCCGGCGTTTACGAGCTCAAGGCCGACGGAGTGCCGGCCGACATCCATGTTCGGGTGCAGGCCGGCCCGGCCATCAACGGCACCGATCTGCGCGATGCGACAGGCGACATCGTCTTCGGCAAGTTCAAGAACCAGATCGAATTCCAGGACGCCGGCTCGGGCATCAACCGCGCCATGAAGAAGGCGACCCTCGACGCTATCGACACCGCCAGCCTGTCCGGCAAGACGCTGGAGATCTTCGGCGTCTTCCGCCTCATCAACCCGAAGAACTGGCTGATCACCCCGGTCAAGGTCACCGTCAAATGAGCAGCGCTGCGAGCTCCCGGCAGGCCGGCGAAGTGGTTCTGGCGGCGCGCAACATCGCCAAGTCCTACAACGGCGTGAGGGCGCTGAAGGGCGTCAATTTCGACATTCACCGCGGCCAGGTGACGACGCTGTTCGGCGAGAACGGCGCCGGCAAGTCGACCCTGATGAAAATCCTCTCCGGGGTGGTGCAGCCGACATCCGGCGAGATCGTTCTCGACGGTCAGCCCATCGTGTTTTCCTCCTCCACCGACGCGCGCAACCACGGCATCTCGATCATTCATCAGGAGCTCAGCCTCGCGCCCAATCTGTCGGTTCGCGACAACATCTTCATGGGGCGCGAGATCACCGGCCCGACCGGCGTCAACTACGCCGAGGAGGAACGCCAGGTCCGTAGACTGCTGCAGGAGCTTGAGGAGGACATCGATCCGCTCACCCCTGTCGAGGAACTGCGGCTGGGACAACAGCAGATCGTCGAGATCGCACGGGCGCTTTCGGTCGACAGCCGGATCCTCATCATGGACGAGCCGACCTCGGCGCTTTCCGCCACCGAAGTCGAGGTCCTTTTCAGCGTGATCCGCGACCTTACCGCCAAAGGCGTGTCGATCGTCTACATCTCGCACCATCTGGAGGAGGCCCTGCAGATCACCGATCATGCCGTGGTGTTGCGGGACGGCAATATGACCGCCTATGCGCCGCGCGCCGATATCGACCTTGAATGGATCGTGCGCAACATGGTCGGCGAGAACTATGATCTGGGCAGTCCGCCGACCGGCCATGATTTCGGTCCGGTCATGCTCTCGGTCCGCGACCTGACTGTTCCGGACCCGGCCGGCGGCGGCTACAACGTCGTCGACCGCATGTCGCTCGACGTCAGGGCCGGCGAGATCGTCTGCATCTACGGCCTGATGGGGGCCGGCAGGACCGAGCTGCTCGAGACCGTCGCCGGCAAACTCAGCGCGACGTCCGGCGAGATCGTGCTCGAACGCAAGGAGATTTCCCACCTTGCCATCGGCGAGCGCATCGCCCGCGGCCTTGCGCTCGTGCCCGAGGATCGCCAGCGCTACGGTCTCGTCCAGACGATGTCGGTCGGGCAGAATCTTTCGCTCGCTTCGATCATGGAATTCACGCGCGGGATCTTCACGTCCATCAGGCTCGAGCGGGCCTTGATCCAGAAGTCGATCCGGGATGTGACCGTGAAGACCGACGGACCGGACGTGCCGATCGGGTCGCTGTCCGGCGGCAACCAGCAGAAGGTGGTCATCGGCAAGATGCTCGCCACCGATCCGAAGGTCATCCTGCTCGATGAACCCAGCCGCGGCATCGACATCGGCGCCAAGGCAGAGGTGTTCCGGATTCTGGCTCACCACGCGGCGGCCGGGCAGGCCGTCGTCTTCACCACATCGGAAGTCAACGAGTGCCTGTCGATCGCCCACCGCATCATCATCATGCGGCGCGGGCGGATCTCGGCCGAGTTCACTTCGGACATCACCAAGGAAAAGATCATGGCCGCCTCGGGCGAGGCCGTGGCGGCCTGAGCGGAGCACGGAAAAGAACTATGACGCAACCGAGCGCCAACGGCATCTCTGCTCCGGCCACAGCCATGAGGGGGACAACCAGTCCCATCAAGCTCTTGCTGAAGGGCCGCGCCTTCTTTGCGCTGATCGCCATCATCATCGTCTTCTCGTTCCTGTCGCCGAACTACCTCACCGTCTCCAATCTGCTGATCATGTCCTCGCATGTCGCCATCTACGGCATACTCGCGATCGGCATGCTGGTGGTGATCCTGAGCGGCGGCATCGACCTCTCGGTCGGCTCGATCCTGGCGCTGTGCGGCGTCGTCGCCGGCGCGCTCATGCAGGGCGTGGAGTTGAAACCGCTCGGCGTCATCCTGTTTCCGCCGGTATGGGCCGTGGTCGTGCTGACCTGCGCGCTCGGCGCCTTGCTGGGGGCGCTCAACGGCATCCTTATCGCCTGGTTCAAAGTGCCCGCCTTCGTCACCACGCTTGGCGTCATGTACATGGCGCGCGGCATCGCGCTGCTGCAGACCAACGGCCTCACCTACAATAATCTCGCCGGCCGGCCGGACCTCGGCAACACCGGCTTCGACTGGCTGGGCTTCAACCGGCTCTTCGGGGTGCCGATCAGCGTGCTGGTCCTGGCGGCCCTCGCCGGGCTGACGGGGCTGATGCTCAGCCGCTCCTCCTTCGGCCGCTGGCTCTATGCCGCGGGCGGCAACGAGAACGCGGCCGACCTGTCAGGCGTGCCGGTCAAGCGGGTCAAGATCACGGTCTATACTCTCTCCGGTATTCTATCCGCCATCGCCGGCCTGGTGCTCTCTTCGCAGTTGACATCGGCCGGTCCGACCGCCGGCACGACCTACGAGCTGACCGCAATCGCGGCGGTCGTCATCGGCGGCGCCGCGCTGACCGGCGGGCGCGGTACCGTGCGCGGCACCATGCTCGGCGCGTTCGTCATCGGCTTTCTTTCGGACGGCCTCGTCATCATCGGCGTGTCCTCCTACTGGCAGACCGTCTTCACCGGCGCCGTCATCGTGCTCGCCGTGCTCATGAACACCATCCAATACGGGGCCCGCGGCGTCCGACAGTGACGCCGCGCCTCGCCAAAAGCTTCTCCGGGACCGCAAGGAGACAGTGCCGGAAAGAAGGCCGAGACAAATCGGCAACCGCAATCCGAAACCACAATCTGTAGAGGGAGTGAGAGAAATGATCGATAAAACCAGAAGGATCCTGTTGGTCGCCGCCGCGGCGCTGCCGCTGATGGCAAGCCAATCCTGGGCGGCCGGCTTGATCAGCATCATCGTGACCGACCCGGCCAATCCGTATTGGCTCACCGAAGGCCAGGTCGCCAAGGCCACGGCAGAGAGCCTCGGCTACACGGCCAATGTCAGCGCACACAAGGGCGACACCAACACCGAAAGCACGATGATCGACACCGCCATCACCAACAAGTCGGTGGCGATCATTCTCGACCCGGCCAATGCCGACGGTTCGATCGGCGCGGTCAAGAAGGCGATCGCCGCCAACATCCCGGTCTTCCTGGTCAACGCCGAGATCAACCAGGACGGTCTCGCCAAGGCGCAGCTCGTCTCCAACAACGCCCAGGGCGCCGCGATCGGCGCGCAGCAGTGGGTCGAGGCGATCGGCGACAAGGGCAACTATGTCGAGCTGTTCGGCAATCCGGCCGACAACAACGCGGCGACGCGCTCGAACGGCTATGAGACCGTGCTCACCCAATATCCGGACCTCAAGAAGGCCGGCAAGGAAGTGGCCAACTGGGACCGCACCCAGGGCTACCAGAAAATGCAGTCGCTGCTGCAGGCCCATCCCGACATCGTGGGCGTCATTTCCGGCAATGACGAGATGGCCCTCGGCGCCATCGCGGCGCTGAAGGAAGCCGGCAAGCTCTCCCAGGTGAAGGTCGGCGGCTTCGACGGCTCACCGGACGCGGTCGCCGCCGTCAAGGCGGGCGAGATGCAGTACACGGTGCTGCAGCCTGTGGCGGTCTTCTCGGCCGAAGCCGTGAAGCAGGCCGACAAGTTCATCAAGACCGGCTCGACGGGTGCTGCCTCCGAGAAGCAGCTCTTCGACTGCGCCCTGATCACCAAGGACAATGTCGACAAATACACCGGGCCGTTCACGCTCTCCCAGTGAACCGCCGGATTGGGGCGCGCAAACGTTGCGCGCCCCTTTTCCTCCCGCGCAAAGACATTCGATGCGCAAAACCCTACCTGCCCCCAAGGTGCCCGCTTGCCATCGGCGCCAGATATGCGAATGGCATCGGCAGGAGAGGCTTGGATGACAGATCGCGAGATTCGGCCCGAGCAGGCGTTGAAGACCCTTGCCGGGGATCAGGTGCCCGCCGACAGCCGCCACGCGCGCCAGCTGGCGCGCCGCCGGATGATTGCCGAGGCCGTCATGGCCGAGGGCACGATGCGCATCGAGGATCTCACCGAGCGTTTCGGCATCAGCCTGATGACCGCGCATCGCGACCTCGACGAACTAGTCGAGAAGGGATTGCTGCGCAAGACGCGCGGCATCGTCTCGGCCGCCCCGACCAGCCTCATCGAATCGAGCGACGTCTACCGCTCCTCGCGCCAGGGAGCCGAGAAGCGCGCGATTGCGCAGGCGGCGGCGTCCTTCCTGGAACCCGGACAAGCCGTTTTCTTCGACGATTCCACCACCGTCCTGCAGCTCGTGCCGCATCTTGCCGCGCGCGTGCCGCTGACGGCGATCACCAATTCCATCACCCTGATGAATGAGCTCAAGGACACGCGCGACCTGACGCTGCTCGGGCTTGGCGGGCAGTTTTACCACTGGTGCAACGCCTTCATGGGTCCGGTCACGGTCACGGAGATCCGGCGGCTGCGGGCCGACCGCGTCTTCATGTCGATGTCGGCCATCACCGACGGCATGGTGTTCCACCAGTCACCGGAAATGGTCGAGACCAAGCGCGCCATGTTCGACAGCGCCGCCATGCGCATCCTGCTTGCCGATCACACCAAGTTCGAGCGCCGGGCGCTGCATGCAATGTGCGCGCTGAACGAGTTCGACGTCATCGTCGTCGACGACGGAACCCCGCCGCGACAGGTCGAGGATATGAAGGCAGGCGGCATGAGCGTCGTCGTCGCCGCCGTGCGACAAGAACATGTTAGAGGCAGCTTATTGTAACATCCGTTGATGTTAATTTAACATGATGGTATGCGAAAACCTCAAGAGATGCACGCGATGTGCATGGCGAGGAGCGTATGCCCTGTCTGCTGGGAATCGATAGCGGGCTGACCGTCACCAAGGCGGTGGTTTTCGACGAGGCAGGCGCGCCGCTGGCCGTGGCCCGCCGCCGCTTGCCGCAGTTCATCTCCGAACCGCGTCATGTCGAGCGCGACATGGACGAGCTGTGGCACGCCGCCGCCGAAGCGATCGCGGAAGCGGTCTCCGGCTGCGGACGTCCACCCTCGGACATCGCCGCCGTCGCCGCCACCGCGCATGGCGACGGGCTCTACACGCTGGATCGCGACCGCCGGCCGCTCGGATACGGCATCCTGTCGCTGGACAGCCGAGCTGGAGACGTCGCCGCCCAGTGGCAAACCGACGGGACGGCCGGCAAGGCGCTGTCGCGAACCGGTCAGACGCCACATGCGTCGGCGCCCTCTTCGCTACTGGCCTGGATTCGCGATCACGAGCCGGAGCGCTTTGCCCGCATCGGCCATGTGCTTGCCTGCAAGGACTGGCTGCGTTTCTGTCTGACGGACAGCCTGGGCACCGACCTCACCGAGGCGAGTACCTCCTTCACCGCGGTCGACAGCCAGGCCTACGCGCCGGACATCCTGCCGATCTTCGGTCTCGAAGCACTCGCCGATGCGCTGCCGCCGGCGGCGCGGCCGGACGAAATCGTCGGCGCCATTACAGTGCAGGCGGCAGGTTACACAGGCCTGCTTGCCGGCACGCCGGTGGTGGCCGGCCTGCACGACGTAACTGCCTCGGCGCTCGGCATCGGCGGTTATGGCGAAGGCGTGGTCGCTATCGTCGCCGGCACCTATTCGATCAACGAGACGGTCTCGGCCGCGCCGCGCATCGATGCCCGCTGGTTCTGCCGCAACGGCCTGAAGCCCGGGGAATGGAACAACATGTCGATCTCGCCGGCATCGGCGGCGAATTATGACTGGTTCCTCGACACGCTGTGCGGTTCCGAGCGGGCAGCGGCGGAAGCCGACGGGCGTTCGATCCACGCCATCGTCGGTCCTGAAATCGAGGCGGCATTGGCGCGGCCATCGACACTGCTCTTCCATCCCTATCTGTTCGGCTCGCCGCATGGCCCGGCCGCCAGCGCCGGCTTCCTCGGGTTGCGCGGCTGGCATGATCGCGGCGACATGCTGCGCGCGGTGATCGAAGGCATAGCCTTCAACCACCGCGTCCACGTCGATGCGCTGCGCGAAGGTTTTGCGCCGCGCGAGGCGCGGCTGACCGGCGGCATTTCCCGAAACCCGGCCTTCGCGCAGGTCTTCGCCGATGTGCTCGGCATGCCGCTCACGGTGACCGAGACGGAAGAAGCCGCCGCATGGGGCGCCGCACTCTGCGCCGGCGCCGGCGTCGGCCTGTTCGCCTCGCCGCGGCACGATCCGCGCGACTTGGCAGCGCTTGGCCGCACCTACCGGCCCTCCCCTGAGCGCAGCTCCGCCATGGACAAGCGCTACGGGCTGCACTGCGACATCGCCAACCGCCTCGCCGAGGCCTGGCCGTCGATCGAAGCGCTGGCGGAAGGGGGAACGCGATGAACGCGGACAACCGCCGTCAGGACATCGCCGACTATGTCATTCAGCATGGCGAGGCGCGCATCGACGAGCTCGTGACGGCATTCGGCGTCTCGCGCATGACCATCCATCGCCACGTCGACGAGCTGGCGCGCCAAGGCGTGCTGCGCAAGCTGCACGGCGCGGTCAGCGCGCAGCCGTCCGGCGTCTACGAAAGCCTCTTCCGTTTCCGCGAGACGCATGCGGCGGCGGCCAAGCGGGCGCTTGCCCGGGCGGCTCTGGCCGAGATCGAGCCAGGCCAGGTCGTGCTGCTCGACGATTCGACCACCGCCAATGCGCTCGGCCCACTGCTGCCCCAGATCGCGCCGTTGACCGTCGTCACCAACAGCTTGTCTCTGGCGGAACAGCTGGTGGGCAAAGACGAGCTGAAGCTGATCCTGCTCGGCGGCGAATACCATCCGACCTACAACGCCTTCATCGGCCACATCTGCGAGAACGCGCTGCAGAAGATCAGGGTCAACCTGCTCATCTGCTCAGCTTCGGCGATCGACAACACCGCGACGCTGATTCAGGACCCGCAGGTGGTGCGCGTGAAGCAGGCCATGGCGGCAGCGGCCTCGCGCAGCGTGCTGCTCATCGATTCCTCCAAGTTCGGCAAGGTAGCGCTGCACCTGTTTGCAGACCTCACCGACTTCGATCTCGTGCTTAGCGACGACGGCCTTCCCGACGAGGTTGCCGGCAACCTGAAGGCGGCCGGGGTCAATCTCAAGATCGTGCCGGTGCAATGATCGTGGCGACACGCGATGTCGATGTCCTCATCATCGGCGCCGGCATCAACGGCGCCGGCCTGTTTCGCGATCTGTGCGAACAGGGCCTCAAGGTCGCGATCGTCGACAAGGCGGATTTCGGTTCCGGCACCAGCGCCGCGCCGTCGCGGCTGATCCATGGCGGGATCAAATATCTCGAAACGGGCGAGCTGGGCCTCGTCGCGCAATCGACGTTGGAGCGCAACCTGTTGCTGCGCAATGCCCCGCATGCGGTGCGGCCGCTGCCGACCGTCATCCCGGTCTTTTCCTGGCTGACGGGCATCGGAGACGCGCTGCGCACCCTTTTCGGCAGCACGACCGCTCCGCGCGGCCGCGGCGCTCTCCTGATCAAGATCGGCCTTGCCATGTATGACTTCTACGGCGCCCGCCGCCGGGTCATGCCCCGGCATAGTATGTGGTCTAAAGCGCGGGCGCTGAGCGAGATACCGCCGCTGACGCCGGGCATCGTCGCGGCCGGCACCTACTATGACGCCACCGTCCGTCATCCCGAGCGGCTGGTGCTCGAGCTTCTCCAGGACGGGATCAGGGCGAGCCCCGAATCCGACGCCTTGAACTATGTGCGATTGCTGGACAGCGACGGCAGCGTCGTGCGCTTCGCCCTGCCCGACGGCGGCGAGCTCGGCTTCCGGCCGCGCATCGTCGTCAACGCGGCCGGGCCATGGATCGACCATGTCAACACTGCACTCGGCGTGCCGTCACGGCTGATCGGCGGCACCAAGGGCTCGCACATCTTGCTCGACCATCCCGACCTGCTGCGGGCGCTGAACGGCCGCATGATCTATTTCGAGGCCAATGACGGCCGCATATGCCTGGTGTTCGACTATCTCGGCCGGGCGCTGGTCGGCTCGACCGATATCCGCGCCGCCGACCCCGAGACGGTGCGCTGCGAGGATGGCGAGATCGACTATTTCCTGGCGAGCCTCAGCGAGCTTCTGCCCGGTCTTGCCTTTTGCCGCGAGCAGATCGTCTACGCCTATTCCGGCATCCGCCCACTGCCGGCGTCGGACGGCACCGCGCCTGGCCTGATCAGCCGCGACCACTCGGCGCCCGTCATGGAGATCGAGGGCAACCGAACCTGGCCGATCGTGTCCTTGGTGGGCGGCAAGTGGACGACCTTCCGCGGCTTCGCCGAAGAGGTGGCGGACATGCTCTTGTCCAGGCTTGGCCAGCCGAGGCGGATAAGCACGCAAAGCCTCGCCATCGGCGGCGGCCGCGATTTTCCGGCCGATGCGGCCGCTCATGCAAGCTGGATCTCCGCTATCACGGCCGAGACGGGTGCATCGCCCGCCCGCGCCGAAAAACTGCTCGACCGCTATGGCACGACCGCCCGCCTCATCCTGGCGCACGAAGCCGAACAGCAGACGGAGTCGCTTGCCGGCGCGTCCGATTATACGCTGGCGGAAATCGATTGGCTGGCGCGCAACGAAAATGTCGCCCACCTGGTCGACATAGTCATGCGGCGCACCGCGCTGGCGATCACCGGCCGGCTCAGCCGCGGCAATCTCGAACAAATCGCCGACGCCGCGGCGGCCGCGCTGGGGTGGGATGCGGGGCAGCGCGAGAAGGAGCTGGAAGCGACGTCGAAGGAGCTCACGGAGCGGCACCGATTTTGGTTTGAATAGCCAGGATCCCATTGCCAGTCGACGTCGACGACACAGCCGGCCACGGCGGTGGATGTCCACCAGGGCCGACCAAGTGCGTTATGCACTAATGGGCCGTTGTGCTAGCGCCTTTTGAGCTCGCTCGGCCTGCCAACAACTCCTTGCCACCGATGCGAAGCGTCACCGTGTTCGCTCGCATATCTGTTATTCGATAGCGCCCCACCTGACAACCGACATGGCGCGCTAAGCAGTCGGACCGTTTTTCCGTGGTTCAGATGGACCCAATGCAGGGCAGTTCCAGACTGCATATTATGCGACTTTTGAGCACCTTCACGGTTGGCCACACTCGGCTAGCGCACTACCATTAGTTGCACCTGCCTTCGCAACGAGGATCCATTAGCCATAGACGTCGTTGTCTCAAGAAGAAGGTCATAAAGCAAAAAACCGTGACATTCTCGTAACACCACGAACCCAATCGCATTGTGGCTACCAAGCCACCACAGATTCGTTCCCTTTTCGTTCCGGTTAGCGGGTGAGCATGTGTCCTCGCCGAGCCTATTACCTATGCGAGGCCCCGCCCCTGGGATCCCTCGCATAACGCGAGGTGATCTCACAAATGAACATACAACTCAGAGTTTTCTTTTCCGCAATCGCATCTGCGGGTGCGACGGTCCTGAACGGCGCCAGTTTCGGCTTACCGCAACACCGAAAACACATTCGCTTGGATGAAGACAGTAGTCTCGTTCCAATCCCCGTCAAGGGTAACTTCTACGCGACCGGAATTCAATCTTCTCTGCGATTGGCACGCAAAGCAGGCATCACCCACGCCCTGGTCACTTCCCCGCCTCCGCATTTAAACCCGCGAAGATCGAAGAAAGGCAAGCCGGAGTTCGGACTCATTCCGATCTCGGACATAGCGCCCCTTGCGCAGTCCGGTGAAAGCGAGAGCGTGAACACTCCCAAGCCCCGCTTGGATGAACATGCATTCGTGGTTCTGGACGTCAGCAATTCGGTTAGGCCCGACGAACATTCAATGTGGGAGGGGTACGGAAGTCGGGAGGCGAGGTGGCGCTGCTATCAAGACCTTAGCTGGTTCGAAGCCAGCCCCCGGCTCTGGGAAATTTTTGGATACCCCCGGCGCGAAGACGAATCCGATCATCCCCGTGAAGACATGGATCTCATCGAGCGGACGGCAGACGGCGCCCCTCACCGTCATTGGCCTCCTTACTATGACTATCGAGGTTCGTACCCATTCCGCGACTGCTTCCGGATCGAAAAGGCGATCGGCTGCGAAAATCGATGGATTGTCTCCGTGATCTATGAGGTCGGGTCCTGGTACGTCGGAATTGTCGAGGACATAACCGAGCGGCTGAGCGTCCTAGGAGGGCTTGTCAGGTTCGAGATCCCGGAAACCCGAAATCCCCACTTGGGAAGCGAGCCAAACGATTTTCGACCTGGTGTCCTCGTGCGGCTCCTTTGACGCGAGTCTTGACGCCACAAGGCACGGGCAATCTCTCAAAAACCAACTTTGGGGACAGCGGCCAACGGCCCTGCCCCTGACCCATAATCAACGCCGAGACTGGGGTTGCCCTGTCTGCGGCACGAACCGAGGACTAGGATCCCATGGCATACACATCGATCCCCTTTTCTCAATGCAATCAAACTGCCGTCCCGCTGTTGGCGAGATCTCTCCTTTGTTGTCGGCACCAACACCGCACTGACCTGGGAGCGGCCCAATGAAAAACCACCTCGAAATGCACCTCACTGCCATCTCGGAACTTAGGCGTTCACCACACGCTGTGCGGAACCACAGCATCCGAAAAATTCGCAAGCTCCTCAAACACTTTGAGAAGTATGGGCAGATCCTTCCCATCCTCATAGAGCAAGGCGGTTATGTGGTCGACGGCCATGCGAGGCTAGAGGCGGCCCAGATGGCTGGCCTCAGCCATATGTCTACGATCGACATATCTCATCTATCGGAAGCAGACAGGCGAGCATTAAAGCTAGCGATGAACCGGCTCGGCGAGGATGGAATATGGAGTAAGCAGGCGCTGGCGCAAGAGTTCAAATTCCTGTCGGAGATCGGGTACGAACTCGATCTAACTGGCTTTGATACCCTCGAAATCGAAGACACCCTGGAGTTGGACGTCGACGCTCCTGGCGATGTCGAACAGCTCGATGCGAGCCTGTGTGTTGACGCGCCGGTTTCGAAACTCGGCGACATCTGGATTCTTGATAATGGTACCTCCACACATCGCTTGGCGTGTGGCGACTGCCGGGATGAAAGCCTGCTGCAAAGTCTGTTTGACGGGATGATGGCGTCCGTCTGCTTCACGGACCCGCCCTATAACGTTCCCATAGAAGGGTTCGTGTCTGGCCTTGGTAAGGCAAGTCACCAAGAGTTCGCGATGGCCTCCGGAGAAATGACGAAGGCGCAGTTCGCGGCGTTTTTGCTGGCGATCCTCACTGGGATTTTCGGGCGACTTGCCGTCGGTGGGCTGGCATATGTGTGCATGGATTGGCGCCACGCTGCCGATCTCATCACAGCCGGAGAAACACTCGGTCTTGAACTCGTCAACCTTGCCGTCTGGGTCAAGACCAATCCCGGCATGGGCTCTTTCTATCGTAGCCAACACGAGCTGATCGCCATCTTCAAACGTGCCGGCGAGAAGCATCGCAACAACGTAGAATTGGGCAAACACGGCCGATCACGCTCGAATGTTTGGCAGTACCGGGGTGTCAACGTGATGGGGCCCGAACGTTACCTTTTGAGCGAACATCCGACCGTCAAACCGTCTGCAATGGTCGCAGACGCGCTGCGTGATTCCAGCAAACCTGGCGACATCGTCTTCGACGCGTTTTTGGGATCTGGCACCACTCTGCTAGCCGCCGAGCGCTGCAAGAGGATCTGCCTTGGGGTGGAGATCGAGCCCCGTTTCGTCGATCTGGCCATTCGCCGCTGGCAGGCCGAAACCGGCCGCTCAGCCGTCCGGTCCTTCGACTGCCTATCATTCGAGGAGGCCCAAACCGCCCCCGCGACCGAGGCAGGCAAGACGTCGCAGGAGGTTGCCAATGAGCACTGAGGGCGGAGACGAAAAGGTCGGCTACGGCAAGCCCCCGAAAAAGTCCCGATTCAAACCGGGACAGTCGGGAAACCCGAAGGGTCGCCCGAAAAAATCCGGCACCGTCGCGCTCGAGATCCTGGATGAACTCAAGCGGCGCATCACGGTGCACGAGAACGGCCAAGAGCGCATCCTCACCAAACGCGAAGCGCTGGCCAAGACGATTGTCTCAGGGGCCCTGAAGAAGGACGTCAGATTGATTCAGGTGCTGATGAGCCTCGTGCCTGATCAATTTCGCATTCCTGAAAGCTCGCAGTCTGTCGCGGCGGCCCCTGTTTCGGCTGAAGAAGCCGAAATCTTGGAGCGCTTCGTCGCTCGCAGGCTGGAAAACCTCACTAGCAACCAGAACCCAAGCGATCCGCCAATGACCGAAGCAAATGGTAGTGAGGTCACAGATAAGGGGGCCAATAATGACTGAGCCACGAGAAACTATTCTTGCGCTGTGTCGAACTCACCTATGGGCGTTCAATGACAGGATCCTGCGGATTGCAGTGTCAGGTTATGAGCAATTCCCTTACATGGACCTTATGTCGCAATATATCGAAGACGCAATGTTGCGGCGAACGGACGGCAAGCTGGTGGTCAACTTGCCTCCGCGTCATCTCAAGTCCTCTACGTCTATTGCAGCGATCGCTTGGTACCTTGGCCTCTTCCCGAATCGAGAGGTAATGCTGGTCACCCATTCTGACAGCCTTTCAAAGGACCTGGCTGGAAAATGCCGAGTGATAATGCGCATGAAGGAATACGCGGAAATCTTCCCCGGACTTCAGATCGATGACCATAGGCATGCCACAATGGACTTCCGCACGACGGCTGGCGGCGGGCTGTTGGCCACCAGCTTCGACAGCCGAGCAATGCAGGGACGAGGCGCAGACGTTGCTTTCCTCGACGACGCTATCTCGGGACAGGATGCAGACTCGCAAGCCTCCCGAGATCGAGTCATCAATTCGTTTCAGTCTGTCATTTCGACCCGCGGCAACAACCCGGCGCGTAAGTCCGTGGTCTCCATCGGCCACCGGTTTCATACCGGTGACCTACCCGGCTACCTGCTTTCACTTGGTTTCGAGCATCTCAAGCTCCCGTTCCGAGCGGAAGAGGATGAGTTCTTTATTCGCGGCGACATTCGGTTCCGGCGCAGAAAAGGCGAGGTCTTACAACCTAGCCTGTACCCGCCTGAAATTATCGCTAAGGAGGTCGATACGCTGGCCCCCCACGTCTATGCGACCCAGTTCCAACAACGTCCCACGGCGCGTGAATCCGGCGTTCTCAAGGCGGCGTACTTCCCTATTGCTCCCAACCTGCCCAGCGGCGGCGAAACGATCTTTTCCTGGGACTGTGCATCAAGCACCACCCCTGGCTCGTCCTACTCCGTATGCCTGGTCTTCCAAAGGCATTCCGCAGTAAGCTATCTGAAACGCATCAGCCGAAACCGGCTCGACTATCTCGCGTTGAAAGCTCAAGCTCTCGCACTGAATGAACAATATCAACCAGCGCGTCACCTGATCGAACCCACGTCGACCGGCATTTCTCTGGCGGCCGACCTCAGGGCAAGTGGTGCTAACGTGCAGGAAACTGGAACCGGAGGCCTGTCCAAGGAGCAACGCCTTGACGCCGTCATGGGCAAGATCACCGCGCAGTATGTCCATATTCTCGCTGGTATTCCCGGCATCGATGATTTTCTGGATGAACTGACCGCCTTTCCATTCGGCTCGAACGATGATCAGGTCGACGCTCTTACGCAATATCTGCGATGGCTGACCGGCTCGGAGCCGCCGGGCGTACCCGACCCGTATTTCCACAGAATCAAGCCTCGGCCCAGCCGTTTCGATCGCTACCGGCCCAAGACTTGACCAGGCAAACGGAGGCGTGACGCCTTCTCGCCATGTGCGTCCATGTGCACCCTTGCGCCTTTGATTTGCCTCAACCAAGACCCTCATCGACGGCCGCCGATAGAGCAGCGGCTGTCCCTGAGTCGAGCCAGATCATCCCCTCAACTCGCCCCTGCTTTTTCACTCATCCAACAACTCACCCGGCTTCACAGCTAGATGTTTAGTCCCGGCATTTGATGGAGCGGATTTAGCCTGAAGCGTTCGGGTTGAGTGGCCCACGCCTTGCAGATGTACTCGTAGGGTGTGAGGCCCTTGAGGGTCTTGAGCCTGCGGGCGAAGTTATACGCCGCGACGAAATCGGAGAGATGGCTGCGAAGCTGGTCGTGGCTCTCGTAGTAAAAGCGCTTGACGGTGGCGTCCTTGATGGTGCGGTTCATCCTTTCGACCTGACCGTTGGTCCACGGGTGCCTGGCCTTGGTGGTCCGGTGTTCGATGTCGTTTGTGGCGCAGGCATATTCGAAAGCATGCGCCCGGAAGCGCTCGCCATTTGCGATGGCCTCCTTGATGAGGGGAACGGCCGACCCTCCTGCACCAGGCGTGGTGAACTGGATGCCATTGTCGGTGAGCACAGTATGGATCTTGTAGGGGACGGCCGCGATCAGGCGCAGCAGGAAGTCTCTGGAGACGGCGGTGGTGGCCTTCTCGTGCAGCTCGACGAAGGCGAACTTCGAGGTGCGGTCGATAGCGACGAACATATGCAGCTTGCCCTGTTCGGTTCGCACCTCGGCAACGTCGATGTGGAAGTAGCCGATCGGGTAGCTCCTGAACTTCCTCTTCGCCGGCCCGTCGCCCTCGACATCGGGCAGACGGCCAATGCCATGGCGTTGCAGGCAGCGGTGCAATGAAGATCGCGTCAGGTGCGGAATCGTCGGCTGCAGCGCATAGAGGCAATCGTCGAGCGGCAGTAGCGTGTAGCGCCGGAAGGCGACGATGACCGCCTCCTCCTCGACGGAAAGAACCGTCGACCGCGGCTCTTTTGGCCCCGTCGGCAGGTCGGCTGTTGAGGTTCGCTCCCGCCACTTCGCGACCGTCTTCTGGTTGATCCCGTAGCGCTTGGCCAGGGCTCTCAGGCTCTCTTGACTTTGTTGTATCGCTCGACGGA
Organism: Mesorhizobium sp. WSM3864; assembly: GCF_002294955.1. Taxonomy (NCBI): domain Bacteria; kingdom Pseudomonadati; phylum Pseudomonadota; class Alphaproteobacteria; order Hyphomicrobiales; family Phyllobacteriaceae; genus Mesorhizobium; species Mesorhizobium sp. WSM3864. Next base: position 20,543 of record NZ_NSGD01000022.1, on the reverse strand, counting down.
CCGCCTCTGTCGTCGTGGCGCTGCCATGGAGAACCTGGCCCATAGTGCCTCCTTCGATTCGGAGGACAAGGATGCCCCATCAAAGCCTGGGATCAAACATCTAGGAAAGCCGCCGCCTTGTCAACGATCGTGATGGTAGAGTTTCGCCTGCTACGCTCGAGGTCATTAACAAGAGTGCGGTGGATGCCGACATCGTCAGCAAACGCCTCCTGCGAAAGGCCTTTCACCTTGCGCGGCCGCCGCAAATTTCGACTGCGTTCCCTTGCCCGCGCATGCCGCGATGCGTCCAGAATCTAAGGCAGGCGCGCTCGAAGCCGGGCAGTTCGTGGGCGTCGCCGAGCAGTGTTTTGCGAATTCAAAATCGGTTCTGACTAAAGCTGCAAAAAGCTTCGCCCAGGCCGCCGAAAGCAAGAATCCAAAGTGGTATTGGGCAGCTTACATGACGAGGCGAAGGGCGATCCAGTGCATACGATGAAGCCTTCTGCACGACTTGGGCCGCAGAGACTATGGGCCGCACGGAGCTGTCAGTAAGCGGCTTGGCTTCACGGTTTTCGAATCACCGATTTTGTCGAATGATACTGGTTGAGAAGTGGCCGTCGAGCATACGTCAGTCCAACCGCGCTGCCCCAGGAAACACAACCGCCGCGCCCGACCTCGACTAGCAGTCAATGGCGCCGAATGCGGACGTGGATTTCGGGACAACTAGGATCAGAGCCGTCCTTTGCATCCGGCGCCGACGATCTGCTAGTCGAACTCCCCCTGCGACTGCGATTTGAAGTCCGGAGCGACAATGCTGCTGGCGTACTCCCTAGTTTTGCCAGGAAATCCGACATTGCATTCGGCTCACTGAGCTCTCCGAGCCAGACACAGCCCCCGCCGGAAAAGTCGAATTGCGAACCTGGTTCAGGAACGATCGCCAAGGATCATCCGGTGCCGTCAGCTGCTAGGCCGTTTGCCGTGCGGGCCTCTATTCAGTCAACCTTGATGTTCATGGTAATATTCGAGGTGCCCGAGCGTTCAGCGCTTTTTCCCGTAACAGCGAAAACAAGGTGTCGATACCTTTGTAACCGTTTTGGGATTGATAAGTGAAGCCCGATCGGCTTGTGGCGCTAGCGACGCCGTGTTGAGGAGTGGAAGTGATTTTCAAACTTGAGTTGCTACTGGTGCCATGGGCGTAGACGGGGAACGCGCATTTTTGTCCGCTATGGGCCATTGCGCTGCCGGTACTGTCTTGCCCGAAACGGAAACGTAACCGCCACGGACATGGGTCCGCGTTCGCGAGCGGTACGACGCTCAAGCTTAGAAGACTGGCGAAGGGAAGGACGACGGCGAGTTTTTTGGAATTAATGAGAAAGCCTTTCCGGCTAGCTTTGAAGATTAATGCAGAGGGTATTGTTTCGCGGGGTTGCGTTTGTCGAACGACTGGACCTCGGTTGTTGACATTTGCACGCTGGTGGAGACGCTTGCTGCCGCTACCGCATCATCTCTCCTTGAAGGCCTCGCTGGAAATTTTAGCCAAAGGCGAGACTAGGTAATCGATGATGCGGCGCTCGCCGGTGCGAATTTCGGCAACCACGCTCATGCCGGAGGCCAGCGGGATGTCGGCACCGTCGACGGCAATGCTGCTCTGATCGAGTTCTATCGTGATTGGGAACACAAAGTTTGGGGCCGCCCCCGGCGATGCGCCGGCGGAAGCAGTGGCCTCGTTCGCAGCTGCGACCGCATCGGCCAACTGCCGCTTGGCCTCCTGTTCTTCAATGGCGCCCGCCGCGATGCGGACGATATGACCGCGCACGGTGCCGAAGCGGGTGAACGGGAAGGCATCCACCTTGATGACAGTTTCCTGGCCAAGTTTCAGAAATCCGATGTCGGTGTTGGGAACCAAAGCCTCCACCTGAAGGCTAGGTTTCGCCGGCGCTATGGTCATGATCTGCTGGCCGGTGGTAAAGACTTGGCCGAGCGTGGTGGCAGCGAGATCTTGAACGATCCCGTCGACCGGCGCGGTGAGCCTTGTGTGCGCCAACTGCGCTTCGGCCTTGTTGACGGCTTGGGCTTCGTCATCGCCGTGCTTCTCAGCGTCGGCCAGCTTGCCGGCGTAATCGGCGAGGAATTGTTCCACCGCCTTGCGCTTGTCGCTGAAAGTCTCGTCAAGCGCCGCCTGTGCCTCGGCTAGCTGTCCTGTGTCGGAAGCCAGTTGCGATTGAGATTTCTCCAGCTCCGCTTGGGCATCATAAAGATTGATCTTGCTATCGACCTCCCTAACCACAGACTCTTGGCGCATTGCGGCGGCCTGCGAAAGGGTTTCAATCAGGTCATTCTCATGGGCGATACTCATATGCAGGCGTGTCAGGCTGGCCTGTCTAGCCATTGACTGCTTGTCGAGACTTTCCAATGTCGAGGCCAAAACCGCAAAATCGGCTTGAAGCACAGCCTGCTCACGCTGACGGGTCTCCGATGGAATTGAGGCCGTCCATCCCACATCTGCTGAGGCTTGAATGATTGGAACCAAAGCAGCGGCGGGCGCCGTTTGGTCCGAAGCAGCCTGCAACTTCACCGCCAATCCCTGAACCTCTCCGATGGCGAAGCGCCTGCGGACTATTTCAGCCTGGGCTGCGTAGAGTTCGCTTTGGGCCGCGTCGAGTTCGGCCCGGCTCTCAGTGGGGTCGAATTCCACAAGAAGATCGCCGGAATGAACATTTGATCCAGGCTCCACATGGATGGAAGCAAGCTTGCCCGGATCGATGGCTTCAACGACCTTGGCATGCCCCAAAGCTTCGATTTTGCCTGGGGCAACCGCGTCTACATCTAAATGGCCGATGAAAGACCAGAGAATTGCTGCGGCAGCAAAGGCGCAAATGGTCATCATGAAGGCTGTTGCTACTGGCGGCGTCGGTGTTTCCAGAATTTCCAAAGCAGCCGGCAGGAACTGCAGATCACGGCCCCTGATCTGGCCTGACTGGTGCGCTTGGCCGGCCCTCTCCTTGTCCGAAGTTCCCGAACCGCGCTTCATGCTGGTCGTGCCTGCTCCGTTTGCAACGCCCAGAGCCCCGCATAGAGGCCCTTTGGATTGCGCAAGAGTTCGTTATGCGTGCCGCTCTCTATGATCTCTCCCTTTGCCATGCCGATAATCCGGTTGCAGGGGCGCAAGGCCGCCAGGCGATGGGCGATGATGAGCACCGTCCTCCCTTGCGCGATCGCCTGCATATTGTCCTGGATGATGCGCTCGCTTTCGTAATCGAGAGCCGACGTGGCCTCATCCAGGATCAGGATCCTGGGATTGGTGGAAAGGGCCCGGGCGATGGCAATGCGTTGCCTCTGCCCTCCGGAGAGATTGGCGCCTCTCTCCTCGATCATTGTGTCATAGCCCTGCGCCAGTTGGGCGATAAACTCGTCCGCGCCCGCAAGACGCGCCGCCTGCATCACCTGGGCCCGTGGCATCGCGGGATCGCTGAGCGCAATGTTCTCGTGGATGGTGCGGTTGAAGAGGATATTCTCTTGCAAAACCACGCCGATCTGCCGACGCAGCCAGCCTGGATCGAGCTGAGCGATATCCACACCGTCAAGCAGGATCTGTCCACCAACCGGGCTATAGAGCCGCTGGACCATCTTGGACAGTGTCGATTTGCCGGATCCCGAAAGCCCGACAACGCCGATGACTTCGCCGGCTGCAATGCCAAGTGTGATGCTACGCAGAACGTCCGGCGCATCGGGACGGTAGCGCATGGTGACACTGCGGAACTCGATGTGGCCGCGAATAGGCGGGAGCGTCAGCACGCTCTGCGGGCTGGGCTCGGGTGGGGCATTGAGAATGTCGCCCAATCTTGCCACCGAGACCTGGACCTGTTGAAAGTCCTGCCACAATTGCGAAAGCCGCAGCACGGGTTGAACCACCTGACCGGCGATCATGTTGAAGGCAATGAGCTCGCCCACCGACATGTTGCCGGACATTACTTCGCTTGCGCCAAGGAACAGGATCAGCGCATTAACCGCCTTGCTCACATATTGGATAAACCCCTGGCCGAGAGAGCCCGTCACCGTCGCGTCAAACGACGTGCTGACATAAGAGGCAAGGCGCTCCTCCCATTGCGCCTGCATCATCGGTTCCACGCTGGCCGATTTCAGCGTTTGGGCTCCAACGATCGATTCAACCAGGAACTGCTGGGATCTTGCCCCCTTATTGAACTTCTCGTCGATCTGACGCCGCAGAATCGGTCGCAGCAGCAGGGCAATGAGCAGGTAGACCGGGACGGAAGCGAGAATGACGAAGGTCAAAGTGCTGGAATAGACAAAGAGCACCGCGATGAAGACGAGGGTGAACAAAAAATCCAGCACCGCCGTCAACCCCTGCCCCGTCAGGAAACTTCGGATAGTTTCCAGTTCGCGCATGCGCGCCACCGTTTGACCGGTTGGTCTTGTCTCGAAATAACCAACCGGCAGGCGAAATAGATGGTGAAACAGTCGTCGTCCAAGCTCGACGTCGATGCGGTTGGTGGTATGGTTGAGTGTATAGCTTCGAAGAAACTGAAGGATGGATTCAAATAAGCCTAAGGTGAGAAGACCCACCACCAGCATTGTCAGGGTGGAAACTCCCTTGTGCACCAGCACCTTGTCGACCACGAGTTGGAAGAATAGCGGCGTTATTAGCGCGAAAATCTGGATAAACAGCGAGGCGGTGAAGACCTGCGCCAGAGCTTTGCGGTAGCGCCACAGCGACGGCAAAAACCAGAAGAACCCGAAATGGTCGGGATCGCTGCCAGCACCTCCCAGTCTGCGGGTGACCAACAGTGCCTTGCCGGTGGAAAGCTCAAATGCCTCCTCGAGTTCTGCCTCATGGGCCGAACGGCGCAAGGGATCGACCAGCCGCACTTTTCCTTTTTCCGAAGCAGCCGCCAATACCGCGCTGCCCCCATCCCTCAAGAACAGCACGGCGGGATACGGAATAGCCCCAAGACGCTCAGGCTTGACCAGTTTCACAGTACGGGCTTTCAAGCCCAGCAGCTTGGCGCCGCGGATCAGATCCTCGGGCTCTGAGGGAATCGATAGCGCCAATTGGTGGCGAAGCTGGGCCTGGTCGGCGGGAATGCGGTAATAGCCTGCGATCAGGCAGAGATTGGCCAAGCCGATATCGAAAGCAGAACCAGGCTCAGGCGCGTCAGCGTGCTTCACAGGATCAAACCCGCCTTGAGCAGATCAAACTGGAATGAAGGTCAGCCCACGCCGGGATGTCGCCCAGCGCGTGCAACCCTGCGGGGAAGGAACAGCTCTCCCGCGCCAAACCGACCCTCATAGTCGCTCCAATCCCCATCCGTATGAGATCTAGGCGAAGCGAAACTCGCTCGAGGTCAGATTTGTCTTGGTGACTCCCGTCAACGTGATCGTGTCGCTGGCATCGAGCCTGATCACCGTGTTGGAACCCGATTGAGTCATGGCTGCCTGCAATGCGGTCCAGTTGGCAAAGTCGAGATGCGAGAGCTGGATGATATCACTGGAGGCGAAACCGCTCAGCGTGTCCGCACCCGTCACGGTGCCATACTGAACAGTTTCGGATGTGCCGGACAGCGTCAGGGTGTCACCGGAGCCCACATTGAACACGTTCGAATTGCCGGTGACTTTGTCCGTCGCGCCGTTTGCCATGCCCACGGTTTCGGAACTCGCGGTAATCGTATCGCTGTTGGCGAGATTGAGGGCGAGCCCTGTCGTCGAGACGGTGTCGGTCGAACTGGCTCCGAAATTGATGACTGAGCCGGCGCCGCCAGTGATGGTGTTGCTGTTGCCGGTAACCGTTGCGGAGGCTGCGGCGGCAACATTGATGGTGTCGGACGACGCTGTCAGGCTGTCGCCACCTACAAGCTTCACGGTAAGACCCGTGGTGGATACCGTGTCAGTGGAATTGGCTCCGAGATTGATCACCGTCCCGCTGCCCCCGGTGATCGTGTCGCTGTTGCCGGTGACGGTGACGGTGGCGCTTGCTGCCACGCTGACCGTGTCGCTTGACGCCGTCAGGCTGTCGCCAGCCACGAGCTTCACGGTCAACCCCGTCGTAGCGACCGTATCGGTCGAACTGGCCCCGAGGTTAATGACCGCTGCGCTACCGCCGGTGATCGTGTCACCATTGCCCGTCACCGTGACTGATGCCGCGGCGGCAGCCGAAACTGTGTCGTTTGAGGCTGTAAGCTTGGCGCCATTTGCGAGGGTGATGGTGTTGCCAGACCCCGTCACGGTCGTTGTGGCCGATGCGGCGACACTTACCGCATCCGAACTCGCCGTGATCACATCGCCGTTCGTCAGATTGAGCGTAAGGCCCGTGGTCGACAACGTGTCGGTTGAACTCGCTCCAAAGTTGATGACCGAGCCGCTGCTGACATTGATCGTGTCGCTGCTGCCAGTGAGGGTCACGCTGGCACCGGCTGCAATGGAGATCGTATTGTTCGAGGCCGTCAACGTGTCGCCATTGGCGAGAGAGATCTGGTTGCCCGAACCGGTCAACACATCCGCAACGCCGGCCGCAAGTGTGATCGAAGCATTCGAGGCGCTGGTGGTGGAATAAGTATCGCTGTTTGGATAGTCCCCAAAGCCCGACGGTCCAGCACCAACAGAGATGACGTCGTTCGTGGAGCCGGCGTTAAGCGTCAATTTCGAAGGCCCGGCCTGGGCGATCTGGTCATAATTACCGGTCACCGTGGCGATGCTGTTGTAATCAAGTAGCACATCGGCATTTGAGGCCGTCACCGTTACCGTGTACCCCATCACTTCAACCGCGTTGTTGAAGCCGTTCATGGTGACGCTGCCGCCCTCTCCCTGGATCTGGACGAGATCGTCGCTGCCATTGATCGTCATCGCCACCGCGTTACCAGACGTCGCGTTCATGTCGACAATAAAGTCATGCGAATAGGAATAAGTGCCGGCGGTTCCGACCTGGATCGAGCTTGAACCCGGACTGATCCAGTTTGGTGAGGTCGCACTGGTACCCACACCGGCAAAGAGCAGGCTGACATTAGGGTCCGTGGCGGTGCGACTGGCATTGAAATCATAATCCGCCGCATATTGGGCCACCTGCACGGCGGCTTGTGCCCAATCGTCAGCAAGGCCCTGAACGCCGTAGGAGTTTTCTTGCGCGATATAATATCCCGTATTGGCCATTTCTTCTGCCGTCGGCAATCGCCCGAAAGCATTCTCATAGAATGGAATAGGGCTATTCATATATCCGGCTATGCCTTGATAGGTTTGCCATAAAGCAAAATTGTCGTGAAATTCCGGTGAATTCTGGTAGATGTCATAGGCCATTTGTTCTTCGTTGAAGACGCCATTCGTGATGTATTTTGACAGGTATTGGGTTTCGGAATCGTCCATCGCGTGCCCCAGAAAAACGCGATACAAATCATTTGCCTGGGCGATATACTGATTTTCAAGTCCCACCGAGATGGTGATGGTTTTCTGGGCATCGCCCAAGCCATCATTGATCGTCCAGGTGTCCATGCCGTTGGCGTCAATGCTATGAGTTGACCAGCCAGACGCCGAACCATTGCTTGCGGCCACGCTGCCCGCCGTTACACTCCGCGACCATTGATAGCTCCCATAGGCATTGGCAAAGCCCACCGTGGTATCGGTAATGCCGGTCGAGGCGACCAAGGTGGTGATCAGGCCATTGGCGCTGCGGATATAGGTATTGCTGCCGGTGATGGCCCCGCTCGGCCCCGTCGTATTGCTGTAGTAATTGTCAACCTGGGTCGAGGAACCATCCGGGCTGACAGTTGTGGTGTCCACCTGTTCGACGACGCCATTTCCATCGTTATCGACCTGCTTGACGGTGACTAGGCCATTGGCGCCTACCGTCAGGACGATCTTCTGGCGCAGATTGCTGAAGCTGTTGTCGAACGCGCTCTGTGTCGTCGTGGTCTGACTGCCATCGGCATTGAGCACGGTGGTACTCGAACCGATAATGTCGGTCGCCAGCATAGAGCCAGGCAAGCTGGACCCGGATTTGAGATCCGAGGCTGCCGTGGTCAGCGTAGATTTGGATTCAAGCCCGGTCGTGTCCAAGGCAAAGACTGTATTCAGGCCCGAGGCCGAGACTTCCTGCACGCTCTGGCTGACCGTCACGCCGCGTGCGTCCTGGTCGGTAATGGCGAGCAGCTGTCCGGCATCAGCCGTAGTCGACCAGTTGATGGCCTGTCCGTATGCAGAAGCTCCAAAGGCACCGGTACCGCTCCTAGTCTCGGTCGTTGTGCCATCGGCATTCCGGACATAGACATCCGTTGCCAGGTTATAAGCGCTGGCAAAGCTGGGCGTAAGGGTAGCCGGGTCAGCACCCTGGCCCCCCTGCAAATCCTCGGCGGAAGCGGTGATGGTCTGCCCAGACGCGTCATAAGCGTTCTTGGTCGTCGTCGTGGTGGTGCGCCCGTCCCAACTCACATTGGTGATGGTCTGCGCCAGGATGGTGCTCAGCGCGCTCTGGTCGTAGTAGGTCTCCGTCTCGGTGGTAGAGCCGTCGAGATTGATGGTCTTCTGGTCTGTATAGAGGGCGCTGGCCGCGCCCTGCTGCTGCAGCGACGTGGTGGTGGAAAGACCATTACCGGAGACCGTGATGGTCTCGGTGTCGGCGGCCGTTCCACCCACTGTATCCGCATTGGTCGTGGTTTCAGTGCCGTTGGCCGCAATCGCTGTGCTGCTGGTCTCCGACGCGGTTGTGCTTGCCGCCATGGCCGAATTCAACCGGCCGCTGAGTGTAAGAGACGTGGTGGACGTGAGACCGTTGCCACTCACATTCGTGGTGCGGGATGTAGCAAGGGTCGTCCCCGAAACCACCACATCACCGTCGCCAAAGACTATGGTGGCGCTGCCATCTGTGTTGAGGGTCTTGGTGCTGCTTTGGGTATCGGTGACCACACCGGACCCATTCTTGTAGGTCAGTGTGCTGGCCAGGCCATTGGCGCTGGTCGCCGTCACGATCGTGCTGAGGAGCACCGCATTGGCACCCCAACTGGTCAAGGTCTCGGTGAGTGAACCATCGGCATTGGTCTGGTCGACGTCGGACTGGTCCAGATGGGTGAGCGTTCCCGTCTCATTGAGGTAGCGGTTGGTGGTCACCGTGAGCCGGTCGGCGCTGGTGGTGGTGACGGACTGGGTCTCGGTTGATCCGTTCTGGGCCTTGGCGGTAACGGTTTCCGTGACGCTGCCATCGGCATTGACTGCTGTCACATCGGTGACGACCTTGTTGAACACCGCGGCACCGCCGCTCATTGCGCCGTTCTGGTCGTAGGACGTCGTAGTTGCAAGACCATTGCCGGATACGGTCGTAAATTTCTCCGAAATCAGGCCACTGGTGTTATTCCGTGAAGCCGTATCCGTGACGCTGCCATCGGCATTGACGCTCTTGGCGTCAGTATTCCAGAAGTCCCACGTCCCGTCTCCGTTCACATCGGTATAGAGCGTCGTCGTCAGCCCGTTGCCGCTTACCGCTTGCTTGGTCTGCCGCAGCAGGGCGCCGCCCTGCGAGGCGTAGGTCTGCACCGTTTCGTCCACCTCGCCGGTCGCCAGCGGGGTCACCGTGTCGGTGGAATAAAACGGCACCGAACCGTTGGACTGCAAGGTCGTCGTGGTTTGCCGGCCGACGCCGGACACCAGCACATTGGCCGTGGTGGTGCTGACATCACGCACCGTGCCCGAACTCGTTCCGGTGTAGTCCGTGACAGTCTCCGAGGTGCTGCCATTGGCATTGTATTGCAGAGTGTCGGTCGTGGTCCGGTCGGTGGTCCCATCGCCATTGAAGTCATGACTGACAGTCTTGCTCAGACCATTCGCGGAGACTGTTGTCTTGGTTTGGTCGAGCAGTGTCGATCCTGACCCATTGTAGTTGCCGACGGTGGTGGTCAGGCTGCCGTCCGTCGAATAGGCTTCTGACGTCTTGGTATCGAGGTCGTTGATGCCATCGCCATTGACATCCTGGGTGGCGTTGTTCGACGTTCCAGTGCCATTCACAGATGTATCGGCACGATCGAGCACCGTCGCATTTGGTGCCGAAGCCGTTCGATCGGTCCCGATCGAGCCGTCCGTATTGTAGGTTGTGCTCACAGTTGTCGTGCTGTCCCAGGCATTGCCATGGCCGGTAGCGTCAATATTGATGGTTGTTGTGAGCCCATTGGCAGAGGTTACCGTCTCAGCCCGGTTGACTAGGCTGCCATTCATGGCAAACCGGCTGGTAAGGTCGGTCACCGTCCCGCTGGAAGCCGTGGTAATCGACTCGGTCTCATCGACATAGGCGGTATTAGTTCCGTTCACCGTCTGCACGCCATAGTCGGTGATCGTCTGCGTGCGCCGGTCGGCCGAGGTCACAGTCACCGCCTGGTGTAGCAGGCTGCTATTGGCGCTGGTCGTGGTCACCGTCTCTGTCACCGAGCCATCGGCATTATTGACCTTCTGGTCCTTGACCGTGGTATCGGTCGCCCCATCACCATTGACATCGGTCGCTATGGTCACCGTCAGGCCATCGGCGCTTGTGGTGATGATGGTCTGATTCAGCAGCGTGCCGTTGCTGGCATAGTTTCCAATGGTCTCCGTGGCGCTGCCATCAGCGTTCTTGACCGTGACGTCGGTCAGCTTGGTATCGGTGGTGCCATCGCCATTCACATCCGTCGTCGTGGTCCTGGACAAGCCATCCGCCGAGCTGGTGACCACGCTTTGGTTGAGCAGCGAGCCGTTGGCGGCCAGACTGGAGGTCGTGTCGGTCTTGACCCCGGTCGTGGCATTGATGCTCACCGTCTCGGTGCTCGTGGCGTGGCCAATGCCCATGCTATCGATGGAGACTGTCTTGCTGATCTGGTCGGCGCCCAGGTGAGTGGTGATCTGGCTGACCAGGCTACCATTGAGCGAAGTGATAGCCACCACCTCGTCGCGGCTACCATCGGTATTCAGCGTCATGGTGTCGGTGGTGGTGCGGTCCGCGCCATGCGTCCCGTTCAGGTCCTGGACAGTGGTGGTGGAAAGGCCATCGGCGCTCTTGGTGACGGTCTGGCCATCGACATAGGTGCCGTTGCCGCCATAGTTCTGAAGGGTGGAGGTCGAAGTGCCATCGGCATTGGTTGTGATCACGGTCTTGACCACGCGATCGACCGTGCCAGTTCCCATATGGTCGGTCGAGACCGTCTGGGTCTTGCCGTCGGCGCTTATAGCCGTCCATACCGTGCCCAGGTCCGATCCGTTGTTCGAAGTGGTAGCCACCGTCTCGTTACGCGAGGAGTCGGCGTTCACAACAAGGCTATCTATAACAATCCGGTCGGTGGTGCCATTGCCGTCGATGTCAGTAGCTCCGGTCTTGGTCAGGCCATTGGCTGAATAGCTAGTCGTGCTCTTGTTGATTTCGCTGCCGTCGGCATTGAGATTGGTGATCGTATCGGTGCGCGAGCCGTCGGCAGCCGTGGCCTGCACTTCTACCTGGCTGAACCAACCGCCACCGGTTGCATCCCGCGAAATGGTGATGGTCTTGCCATCGGCCGAGGTCACCGTCTGCACCGCCGAGAGCTTGGTGCCACCGCCATTGTAGTTGGTCCACATCTCCGTCGTGTTGCCCGACGCATCCACAGTCGTGGCGATCACCTGCTTGCGGTCGACGACCCCATCGCCGTTGTCGTCATAGGTTGTGGTTCTGGTCACGCTGCTGCCATTGACCACCGTCGTCTGCACGTCCACGAAGGCGATGGATCCGTCGCCATTGGTGCCAGTATTGGTGATCACCGTGGTGGTGACACCACCCACTGTAGATGTACTGGTGTTGGTGCCGACTGCATGACCACTTGTACCAGATGCAAGAGTTGTAGCAGCCACCGTGCCCGTCGTGCCGTCGCTCTTCGTGAACGTCGTCTCGCCCGTGATGGCCGAGCCATCCGCATATTGGATATCCGTCGTATCCGCCGTCAGGTTGATCGACGTGATCCCTGCCTGCGCCAGTGTCTCGACTGTCGTCGTGCCGTCGGCATTGGTGACCATCACTTTGAACTGCGACCACTTGGCGTCCGAGGCATTGAACACCCCGTCGCCATTGCTGTCGAACACATCCCGAAGAGCCTGCATATCGTCCTTGGCGGTCGGGTCCCACTGCGTGAAGATGTACTGGTTCCGGTCTACGATCTTGTTGAGGTTGTTCGGATCGTAGAACAGCACCGCCGTCCCCGCGCCAGCCCAAGCCGTTCTATGCGACAGCCCGGAGCCTGTCGTGTCGAGGAAGGTACTCGACCGGGTCAACTCTGTGATGTTGATGCCCTTGCCAGAGAGATCGAGCAGGATGGGGCTTTCGTCACCCCCATCATCTTCGCCGTCGTCGCTGCCATCGCCTTGATAGCCCGGCGCTGCCGCGTTGCCTGGGTTGTTCCCGGTGTCGTCGTAACCCCCGCCGATATCGCCTTGATAGCCGGGAGAGCTGTAGTTGCCCGGGTTGTTCCCGGTGTTAGCGTAGCCGCCGCCGTATGTATCCTGCCCAATAGGACCATCCGTGTCAGCGGCGTCGTCAGGGGTATCATCGAAATTTTTGTCGAAGTCGTTTGAAAATGGGTTTTGTGTGTCGGGAATGTTAGGCCTGTTGGGATTGTCGATGTCAGATCCGTATAACGGGTCAACCGGCCCAATGGGATCAGGCTCTCGATATGTATGGGATGCCTCAACAGGATCAGGTTCCGGGGCGTATTCGCCAAAACCATAAACTGCCGCCCCAATCTTTGTGGGGCCGTCGACGTCTTCGAGCCCAAAACCAGGCTTGACCGTTGCACCGTCTGGGCCAACATCTACTTCAACCCCTGGGCCGTCGAAAGCTCCTATAGCTACTCCCGCAGAAGGTGAAGTACCGGGCGGGCTGGACGCTTCTATCTGGCCGACATTTACTCCGAGTTCCCCTGTCACACCATCATCGCCAACTTCTACTTGCGCCGAAACGCCGTATCCATCTATGGTTGCATCGACTTGCGCTCCAATGCCAAATCGCGTCCCGCCCATAGATTCCTCCATCGCTTCGTTTTATAGAAATACTTTTCAAAGTCGCAAAAGTTAGTACGAAAGACGCCTGAGAGCCTCTTTTGCTTTTAAGCTTCCGTTACTTGCAGCTTTTTTGTAAAGAACTACCGCAGTCGAAATATCTTTACTAACACCAATGCCGTTTTCAAACATCGATCCAAGCTCGTTTTGGGCATCGCCATTACCTGTTTCCGCGCTTTTCCTAAGGAGTTCTAGCGCCTTGCTAAAATCCTTTTCCATCCCAACGCCTGATAGATACATCACTGCTAAATCATACTGAGCTCGAGGATTGTTTTGAGCGGACGCCTCTTCGAATAGCTGACGAGCACGGACATAATCCTGCCCGACACCCTTACCGGTTAAATAGGCTACGCCGAGATTATACTCGCCCTTAGCATTCCCACCTCGCGCTGCGGCCGAAAACAATTCTGTGGCGCGTTGATAATCCCGCGGCACTCCTCGCCCAGTTGCGTAGAGGGCTCCAAGATTGGCATTGGCCGTGGGCAATCCTTGGGCCGCCGCCTTTGCATACCAAATCGCGGCCTGTGCCGCATCAGGCGCCACACCTTTGCCGGTCTCATAAAGTCCGCCTAGATTGTTCTGACCGACGGCGCCGCCTAGCGCTGCGGCAGCCTGGTACCAGCGCATGGCGGAGGAGAAGTCCTGCGCGACCCCCCGGCCATATTCATACAAATAGCCAATTGCTGCCAGCGCATTGGGATCGTTCTGGGCCGCCGCCTTCTGGTACCACATCATTGCCTGCGTATAGTCTCGCCCAACGCCCTCGCCGCTGTCATAGGCTGCACCGAGCTGATATTGGGCGGAGGGGAGCTTTTGGTCCGCCGCCTGACGGAGGAGTTCAACGGCCCTGACTGGGTCCTTTGTCACCCCCCTGCCAGCCTGATACATTGTGGCCAGACTCAACTCCGATTGAGCAAATCCCTTGGCAGCGGCTTTTGCATACCACGCAAAAGCGAGCGCACTGTTCTGAGCCACGCCGATGCCGCCTTTATCGTAGAGGTATCCCAGATTGTGCTCCGCTTGCGCGTCGCCCTTGTCGGCCGCTTGCTCAAAGTAGTCCCTCGCGCGTTGAGCGTCCGATTTCACACCGCAACCCAGTATGTACATAAACCCGAGATTGTTTAGCGCCGCCGTCTTGCCCAAGACAGCATCATTTTCCCACTCCTTTCGCTCTGAATCGCCGAGCGTTCCACATGACATTTGTTGGGTGACAATGAACTCTTCCGCGTTAGAGCGTGACGAAGGAATGAAAATTGATATCCCGAGGCAAGCCGCAGCCAGGATTACTATCGTCCGCTTGTCCGGATTAATCATTATGAGCTGTCTCAAGGTAATGTCGCAATCCCTGACTCGAGGAGGCTACAACTGCCCGAGCGCCTCCTGGCACTATTCACCCTACAAGAAGAAACTGACGGCAACCTGACGAACTTCGGCCGATACGAATTTTTTTACGAACCTTATTATGGAGGTCCAGCTTGAACCGATGCTGAGCGCATTCGCCCGCTGTGAAATCTCTACGCAGTCTTGAACCTCAGGCGGAACAGGGCGCCGCCCTCTATACGATTTTCCACCTCCACGGCGCCGCCATGCTGGCGCATGATCTCGTCGACAATAGCCAGGCCAAGGCCCGAGCCGCCTTTGGCCGCCTCAGTGGTAAAGAACGGCTCCAACAGGCGTTGCCGAAAAGCCTCAGCAATACCATCCCCTTTGTCGGCGACAGAGATGTTGGCCGGCAATTCGACCGCTATCTCGACGCAGGTACCGGGCGCGGTGTGGCGGAGACCGTTGCGAATGACGTTCGCAAGCGCCTCGCCGATCGCCGATGCGTCCCCCGTCGTCAGACAAGGTGCTTCGGACGCCTCGTAGGAGAGGCTCTTGCCTTCGGCGATGGCGAGAGGAGCCATGGCCGCGACGACATCCTTGGCAACTGTCCTGAGATCCACTTTTTCTTGAGGCAGCGGCACTGCGGCAAGCCGCGACAGGTTGAGCAATTGTCTCACGAGGTTCTGCATGCGCACGATATCGCCGCGCAGACCGGGATCCGGGTGCGGCACCGCGCTTTGCTCGATCCGGGCCGACAGCAGCGCCAATGGGGTCAGAAGCTGATGAGCCGTATCCGCCGTGAAACGACGTTGGCTGGTGATTGCCTGCTGCAGCCGACCCGCCGCCGCATTGGCGGCTTCGGCCAGGCCGCGCAACTCCACCGGCAGGTCGGCCTCCGCGATACGCGCTTGCGGATCACCGGGTCCGATCCTTTCAGTCGCCTGAGACAACCTTCGCACCGGGGCAAAGCCGGAGCGGACGATCGCAAGGCTAGCCGTGAACACAATAAGGCAGATCGGGATAGCCGCAAAAAGCGTGCCGGTCAGCAGCCGCCACTCCACGTCGCGCAGCAGAGCGTCAGTCTCCGACGAATGCTGCCCAACGATCAGAAGCAGGTTCTCTCCCGCCGCATCCACCGGCTGCGTCAGGAAGTAGTAGGCATTGTCGAGCCCATCCCTGCCTTCCGTGTCGGTTTCGCCAAAGGGTATCTCGCGGATAAACTGCGGGCCGAACCTGTCCTGCAGAGCCTTCGAGGACGTTATGACGAGATTGCCGGCTCTGTCGCGCAGTGCGTAGAAGAAAGCCGGTGCATCACCCTGATAGGGAGCTTTGCGATCCGCGGGCAAGTCCACGGCAGGGGTTGTTCCATCACCGAGGCGGAGGGCCTGGCTGATTTCACGCGCCTGGCGCTGCAGACGAAGCGATCTCGCCGTCTCGTCGATGTTGGACAACTGGTAGCCGATCAGCAAGGCGCAAGCCGCCGCAAAGAGTATGAACAGCAGCGAGAGCTGTAGACTCAGGCGAAACCCGATCGAGCCAAACAGGCGCTCGCTAAGGCGCAAGACAATACCCGATGCCGCGGACCGTGTGGATCTGCCGATCCGCCCCCAGATTGCCGAGCGCGGTACGCAGCCGGTAGACGCTCGCCTCTATCGCATTGGGCGATGCGCTGTCCCCGAAACCGAAAAGCTTGGCGTCCAGCATCTCCCGGGTGACGACCTGGCCGGAGCGGCAGACCAGTTGCTCCAGAAGCATGCTTTCCCTTCGGGCTATCATCAGCGGTTTGCCGCCGACCATCGCCGAATGCGTTGCCTTATCGAGGACGATGTTTCCGGCTTCAACCGTCGAAACGACTACTTCTCGCGGGCGACGCAGCAGCGCACCCACGCGCGCAACAAGTTCAGCGCCTTCGAAAGGTTTGCAAAGATAGTCGTCTGCCCCACGATTGAGCGCCCCGACTCGGTCGTCAAGGCCCGAACGCGCCGTCAGGAACAGCACTGGAATGGCCAGCCTGGTTTGACGGGCAAAGTCCAGCAACAGAAAGCCGTCACCATCCGGCAATTGTCTGTCGAGAACCAAAAGGTCATAGGCGGCCACGCCGAGCGCATGCATACCACCGGCGACGGTATCCACGACGTCGACCGCATAACCTGACCGCTCCAGCGTGGCCTGGACATGCCGCGCCAACGTGCGCTCATCCTCAAGGACCAAAAGCCTCGCCACGTATCACCTCCGCAAGGCAGGCAAGCTGAATGGACAGCGCAGCCAAGTCAACGGCGTCACAAGCTTCCGTTGATACTTGCAGCAGGCATGTTGGACACATATCCGTGAATGACTGCTGTGAACTGTAGCCAAACCACACTTGAGAATACCAGGCGCACGGGCGTATTATCAGGCCGCTACCTGAACCTTCCATTCGCTGACGGATACCCTCGACGGTCACGACCTAAGGTCCGACGGCTGTGCTGGGCATCATTAGCCATGCTGCCCGGCTCACGTGCGCAACCACATCGCGGTTACCCAAGATGTCTGCTTTTAGGCGGTGAAGGGCCGATTCCGATGACCGACATGAGGCGCATAGCGGCCGTCCCGCAGCGAAATCCGGCCGCCTTTCTGATACTATCAGGTTGTCCGCGACCGCGCACTACTCGTCCAACAGTTCGCCGGGCCTAACGGATAGGTAAACCGCCAGCTTTTCCACGATCGTGACTGTGGACTTCGCCTGCCCCGCTCGAGGTCGCTGATATAGGTGCGGTGGATGCCAACATCGTCAGCAAATGCCTCCTGCGACAGGCCTTTAGCCTTGCGCAGGCGCCGCAGATTTCGACCGAGGCGTTTCCGAATGTCCACGTCGGCGACATTCAGTTATGCATCTGATCAGTCTACAGACGATAAGGGACATTTTTACTTGACTTGCCCCGCACGCCAAGCGCTTTGCTGCGCTAGCTACTGGGTGCATTCGGGCTCAGCGATCTCTGGGCGTGGTGGAGGTTATTGCATGGATCACGAGATCCGACATCGCGGCCTAGCAATTGGTGCAGCAGTTTTTCTCGCAATGTTGCCCGTTGTCGCGCATGCCGAGGAGAACTGCGTTCACCTGGATTTCTTCGTAAAAGGAAAATGGATGCCCCGGTTCGACGTCTCGACGTGGGCAGCCCGACATCCCACCGTGGACTTCGGCAAGGTGCGCTTAAGGGTGCAGCCCGACGGCGTGGCCATCTACCAGGACCGCCTCGACAATCGAGAGACCAAGGCGACGTGGGAGGTGAGACCTAACTCTGGCGGCATGGAGCAACTGTGTCTGCCCAACAACCCCTTTGACCCCGACCTGGAATGCGCGGCGCTCTACAAGGCAGCTGCAGAAAACGATCCCGCTACCCTTCTGGCGTTCGATGGCCATTGTGCAAATGGCGATGCGGGCTCGTTAGTGTTTGTCGGGGCCGAGCAGGGCTTGCCAGATACGCCTACTACTACCGCAGCAGAGCCAGAAGCTGCGACCCCCAATGATAGCGGCGACGACAACGAGGCAGATGACGGCACCGACCAAACCGCAGTCGACGAACAGCCCAATGGTCAACTTCCTAAATGCAGCGCAGATGCGGTGAAGGAGACCGTTTCAAACCTCGTGGCGTCAATTCCTCTAGACCCTGGACAGATCTACGCGATGATACCGGTGAGGCCGCATAAGCTAATCTTCACCGTCAAAGCTGTACGCACCGAAGGGGAGTTGTTGAATGGCTACTCCTGTTCAGCGGTCGTGGCGGCGAATCTGGACGCTTCAGGCAGTCCGCCTATCAGCCCACTGGCAATCCCCTTGCTGCAATCGCAAGGCGTTATTGGAGACCGAAACATCGATTACAGCATCAAGATGATGGATGATGGTCAAGTTATGGTGACGCTCGAGCCATAGCCGAGCGTTTGGGGCAGAACCCTGTCCAGTCCACAGGCTGAAGCCGCTCGGCGGGGAAGGCAGATCTCTAGTCCGGCTGCCGGCAAGAAAGATGACATGGAAACACGCAAGTCCAACACCCTTGCTCAGCAAGGCGCGCCAAAAGGCAAGGTTGGCTTCTTCTGGATCGTTCCCAACCGACCTGGAGAGGACGCGATCTTGGGTGACGGTATCGAATTGACCAATGCGGAGACCTACGGCGAGGCCCTCACCCATCCTGGCGGGCACTACGAGTTCTGGGAGAATATGAAAGCACGCGGACCAGCGTGGCTGCGGGCAAGGAACGTGAGCGGCGCGCTTCTATCCACCGAATACGAGGACTGGCCGCGCGGCAGGGTGAACTTCTTTCCCAAAACGAACCGGTTCCTGCTCTTGGCCGATCCGCGCATCATGACAACCTCCCGCATCGACTTGGTGCGCGCCATGTTCGAACTCGGCGACCTCGACGTCGATATCGATCGTGACGGTCACTACCGGCCGGCACCAAGCGGCATCTAGGCAATACGGTAGGCGGGGCCGACGCGTCCCGCTTCATTAGACGCCAGACCACATCTAAGACCCCCAAACCTACCAGATAAAGCGGTCGCCCAAGCCTTCTCGAGCGGCCGGTTATCAACTAGTCAAACAGATCTATACCTTGGCTTTCCGCTTCGTCGCTGCCTTCTTCCCGGGAACCGACGTTGTTTTCTTCCCAAGCCCTAGCGATTTTGCCAAGGCAGAGCGCGCCGCCGAATAGTTCGGTGCGACCATTGGATAGTCCTTAGGCAAGTCCCACTTCTCACGATACTCCTCCGGCGACATGTCGTGGGCCGTGCGGAGGTGGCGCTTGAGAGATTTGTATTTTTTGCCGTCCTCCAGGCTGACGATGTAATCCGGGAACACAGACCGTTTCGGATTAACCGCTGGCTTCTGCGCCTCTTGTTCCGAGGCAGCGGGGTTTCTGATTTGAGCGAGCCAAATTCACATTCGCAATTTGATCGGGCAGACCCGCAACCGGCAGGGCGTTCTTCTGAACATAGGCTGAGACAATGTCGGCCGTGAGTTCGATCAGATTGGGTTGGCTTTCGTCAGACAACGGCCGGCTCCTTTGGTTGCAGGATTTGCATGCGATACATTTGTTCATTTCTGAATAAGAGACAAACAGGGTTATCGTCAACGCCTGCCGGCAGTTAATACACCTTCATAGGCACGCCGAAGAATATACAAATGCATACGAGCAGAACTCCCTCCATACATTCGATCGCTTTGACGACGGCGCTCAGGTTCCGAGCGCATGTTCAGTACTGACCTTTGCGCATCTGGTTGGATATTTTTACAATAATACCGAGGTTTCGATATAAATCCGACTGGACTTCCTATTATTAGCAAGCATTGGTCTCGTGACGAAGCGAGACCCACGATGGCCAGGAAACGAGACAAGTCAGAAGACAAAGTCGCAATCGACGTAGTTCGCCAGCATCTATTCGACATCGAGCCGGAGCTCAGAACGCTTGAGGGTTTGGTAGCAATACTCCACGCCCTTAGCACTACGGCCGATCAAGTCGAACCCATTGCCCTTGCTCCGCTCGCCCATCTGAGCGGAGAGGCGGTCGAAAAGATCCTCTCAATGTGGCGAGAGGCCATGACCGCCTTCGCGAGCGAGGCGCGGCCACAATGAACCTGTTGTGCGAGCGAACACTGCCGTCGGTAAACTGCAAGCAGAGCGGCGCCGATACACTCGATCAGGCCTGTCGCAAGTCGTCACTGGCTTCGCGCGGATGCCTCGTCCTTGCGCAGCAATTCGGCTGGATCGAGCTCCAGCACCCTGGCGATCCGTTCGATCGCCTTCAGGCTCGCATAGTAGCGGCCGCGCTCGAGCGAGCTGATATAGGTTCGATCGAGCCCTGCCTCATAGGCAAGCGCCTCCTGCGAGAGCCCCTTTACCTCTCGGGCCGCGCGAAGATTCCGGGCAAAAAGCTGGCGTATGTCCATGAGACGTACAGCAGCCAGTTGCAGAGTATATTCCACGGAGTATACTCGTCATTCCTCGCCGACCGTCGCTTGGCAAATCCAGCCCATTTGAAAATCACCTCGGGGGACGCATGACTGACTGGTACTATGAAGAAAACGGAACGCAGCGCGGGCCGATCAAGGAGGCAGACTTGGCGACGATGTTTGCGAATCGCTTTCTGCCACTGGAAGCGCGGGTATGGTCCGCTGCCCTCGGCTCGGAATGGGCGCCAGCCAGCCAGACGAAATTCAAGGACAGTGT
>NZ_NSGD01000021.1:0-64755 GCF_002294955.1 Mesorhizobium sp. WSM3864 | reverse complement strand
ACGAAAATTCTGCGCACATCCGCAACGCCGTCGCCATTGGTGTCGCGCAGGAGCGTGATGCGGTTAGCGCTGATGGTTGCAGCGCCGGCCCGCTTCATGGCCTGGTTCATGACGAGCTTTCTGAGGCTGAAGCCAGCGTCATGCTTGGCAGGGGCATTGGTTTCGGCCACGAGCACGTCGCCGTTCGGCAGCACGTGCAGCCAGCGCGGATGGTCGAGGCCGGCGGCGAACGCCGTCACCCTCAGCCCCTTCGCCGGGGTTGGCATACCACCTTTCTGCCAGCCTGTTGCCTCCGCGATGTTGACGGTCGGGATCAGCGTGGGTGTCGGTTTCGGCAGGGTGGGGTTGGGGCCATAGCCGGTTCTTGCCACGATTTTCTGAGCTGAAACGCCAGCGCAGCTGACTATGAGGGCTCCCAATCCAGCTATGATCAAGTTTTGTAGGAAGCCGGCATGCATCGAACGTCCTCCGTTCGGATTCGCCTCGTGCTCTTTGGTTAAACGCGAGTCAGCGGCTTGGTATTCCAATTACGGCAAAACAGCAGCTCGTGATCCGTTGTCAGTGACATCCGCTTGAGGGCCAGGAGTTCGCGACCGCTCTGCTCTCTGCCATAGATATGCCGAGAGAAGATTCCGGCAACGCCGGCGGCCAAAACTCCAGCGAACCAAGACAGGCTGGTTGGATGACGCCTCGGCTGGTTTGCCTGTTGCAAGCATTAAGCATAGCCCTCGGCCAATGGTTCATGAGTGTGTGTCGGCAACGGCCGCCGAGTTGAAAAACGCAATGCTTGCCGCACGCCCATCTTGCACATCCCCTTCACGGCGGCTCCATCCGGCCAGCATGCTCGAACTTGTCTTGTAGCGAGCAACTCGCGCGAGCGGGTAATCCGTTCTGTTGATATCGTTGAGGCTTCGTTCAAAGCGCGGTCAAGGGCCATACGCTCGCGGGCATGATCTATCTCGCCCAGATCAGCCCGGCGCCTTCGGTGGGAAGGTGGCAGCGTGGGCACACCGCGAGAGCCAAAAATCAGAGAAGCCGAAGCGAGCGCTTAGCGGCTTCATTCTGTGTCGTAGAACATGGCGCGCCTGAGGGAGGAACCCTCGCCACCGATCCAAACCAAGGCGCGGTGAAGCTCACGGTCACGGCCGAAGCGGCCCGGTCGGCGATCGCGGAGCGTCTCAAAGATCACCTCTTGAAACGCAATTTGGCCGCCCTTAACTCATTTTTGCCGGATGCCGCTATCGGGTCCTGGCACGGAACAACGGTCCTGTCATGGATCGAGTTCGGTTCATGTCGCTCGCACGGAGGATGTGTTCCGGCGTTTGCCCGAACCTCTTTCCTCGCGGTTGCGGGTTGGCTCCTGGCCGTCTCGGTCTCTGCCTGATCGCCGCCCGGTTGCCTTCGATCCAGTTCGCTTCCGGTGCACGCGTGCTTCGCGCGTTGCGCGTCTGGTCGTCAATCGAAGGAGGATACCCAATGCTGTTATCGGATTTGGGCCGCGTCGGTTTCGATCCGTTTCTGGAAATGCGGCGCGTGCAACAGGAAGTGAATCAGCGTCTGGCCGGGCTGACGGCCGGTGCCGCCCAGGAGTTTCCCCCGGTCAATCTTTGGGTCGGCGACGATAGCGTAGCGCTGACCGCCGAACTGCCTGGAATCGCGCCCGACGAGGTCGAACTTACGGTGCGCGACAATACACTGACATTGAAGGGCGAATGCGAATCTCGGCCGGAGGACGAGAGATCCGTCTGGCATCGTCGCGAGCGCCCCTTTGGAAGCTTCTCCCGGACGGTGCAACTGCCGTTCCGCGTCGATCCGGAACAAGTCGAGGCGCGTTTTTGCAACGGGGTGCTTGAGGTCGAACTGCATCGACCGGAGGCGGATCGGCCGAAGAAGATCCAGATCAAGGGATAAAAGGAGGGAACTATGGCTCAGGAACTAAAGACCACCGATCGCCAGGTCATCAGCAAGCCTGACGGCGGCGAACGGACCCGCTCGCGGCCCGTATTCGTGCCGCGCGCCGATATCTATGAGACGCAGGACAATGTCATCCTTCTCGTCGATATGCCCGGCGTCGCCTCGGATGGAGTGGATATCACGCTCGAGAAACGGACACTGGCGATCCGCGGCTACGCGGCCGATCAACAGCATGAGAATTATCGTCAGGTCTATGCCGAATATAGCGCCGGCGACTATGAGCGCGTCTTTACGCTATCCGAGGACATCGACCGCGATGGCATCGAGGCGTCGCAGAAGAACGGCGTCCTGCGTCTGGTGCTGCCCAAAGCGGCGCCGGCCAAGGCCCGCAAAATCCAACTCAAGATGGCTTAGCCGTTGCAGGGTAAAGGAGGTTGGACGATGCAGATCAGGGACCTGATCTCATAGGGCAACGGGAAGAGCGGCGAAGTTGCGAGCGGGAGCAGGACGCCCCCGACTTCTCCTGGAACGCCTGAACCGGATTTTCGAGGATTTCCGGAGACGTTTCTATCAACCCGTCGGCGCGCTCGGCCGCTGGGAAGCGGGCGGCCCACGAACCGACGTCGTCGAAAACGACAGCATGATGGAGGTTTCAGTCGAGCTTCCCGGCATTGACCGGCAGGACGTCGAGATATTGCTGACGGGTCAATCCCACTGGCGTCCGTCGTGGTCACGGACAAGGACGCCTCGCGCGACTTTGAGGTTGCGGGTTCGAGGAATGTGGTGAAGGTCTGATCTGGCCGCCCCGTGTCTCAAGACCAGTACAACTTGGTGGAACCCGAACTCAGCAGGCTGAGCGTTGCCTTTCTGAGCGCAGTGGAACGACGGTGGAACCGTGAGCCTGGAGCCTCCCCAAGGCGGACTTGATGTGGCCTGTGGACTCGCTCGGCGGCAGGACCACGGGCCAACACGTGCAATTCCACACGCGGGACCAGCCGATCGACTTCGGAGGGCCGCGCTGATGCTGATGAAGATCGGCTTGGTCGAATGCGACCGCTGTCGACATCGACACGCATTCGCGCGAAACCACGCATGACTATGCCTAGAAGCCCGTGGTCGGCGCCATGCCGCAGCTCGAGGATCCGGCGTCGGGGCGAGACGTTCACCGTCTCGAGACGCCTGATCCCATCGAAGCTCGGTGGCCTTGGCAGGTTGAACAATCCTCCGCAACGCAGGCTGGCGGAACGCCGCAGCTGGTGACGCGCGGCGACGGCAGCGTGTGCGGCTTCCACGTCATCCAGTCAGTGAATGACCAGCATCGTCCTCGACCGCGACGGGGTCGGCCAACTCGTGGATATCACCATCAAGATGCAGAAATCGGCGGCGCCGGCGGCGAGCGATTTCTTCGCCGCGCTGTTTTCGCTGCTCGGCTAAAGGGGCGTGGAAAAACGATTACTTCTTTTGGAACCGAACCGCTGCGAGGGCGTAGTAGGGCAAATGAGGAAGGGACATTATGGGCGGCGGCACGATTCTGGTCGTTGAAGACGAAACTCTCATCCTTATGGAAATGGAAGCGGCTTTGGAGGAAGCTGGCTTTGCCGTGTCGTGCTTCACCAGTGCCGAAGCTGCATTGAGCGCGTTCGATGCAGCGCCTGAAACGTTCAAAGCCCTGATTACCGACATTCGTCTGGGTCCGGGGAAATCGGGTTGGGATCTGGCTCGCGAAATCCGTGCGGCAAATCCGGCCATGCCGGTAATCTACATCAGCGGCGACAGCGCCGTTCATTGGCCTTCCGAAGGCGTCCCCAACAGCGTCGTGATTGCGAAGCCGTTCTTCATGCCGCAGGTCACGACCGCACTGGCCACCCTGCTCAACGATCAGCAGCCCGGCGAAAACGCTTAGCCGCTCGGATACGATTTCTGGATACACCCCATGACCGAGACCGTCACCGTCAGGACGGAGGGTACGACGCTGTCCGCCCTCCTGGCGCGCCATTACCGCAAGGTCTTCTCCGGCATGGCGGCGAAGACCTTCGCCCTTAACCAGGATCTTGCCCGGTCTGGTCCATATCTCGCCGTGGGTCGAATCGCGACCGTGATGACACCGGCGGAAATGGCGGCGGAAGGCGCGGCCCCCCGGCCAGTGATCGATCTCTTCGAATGACAGCGGGCAAAAAGCCCGCAAGCCCGGCCGGGCGTCGCGCCCTATGCCGCGCCCCGCCGGAGCGCCTGCGGCGCGTGAGGCAAAATGAGAAAAGGTCATTTCCGCGTCGCGGTCGGCGGGCAGGATGTCACCTCCCGTTTCGTGCCGCGGCTGATCTCGTTGTCGATCATCAAGTCGAGCACCGAGGCGACGCAATCGGCGACGTTCACGCTCGACGATCATGATGCGACGGTCCGGTTTCCCAAGACGGGCACGCCTGTCTCGATCGAACTCGGCTGGGCAGGCGGTGCGATGCGCCGCTTCGAGGTGAGGTCGACAACTGCGACTGGTCTCTTGATCGCGGCTCCGGCAGCGTGCTTTCCATCACCGCGCGCTCGGCCAGCCTGAAAGGCAAGGTCAAGCAGCCGACCGACCGCCATTGGGAGAAGACCACGCTTGGCCAGGTCCTCGGGGAGGCCGCCAGCGAAGCCGGTCTGAGGATCAAGGTGCACCCGTCGCTCGCGAGTCGCCCCTTGGAATATGAAGCGCAAGATAACGAGAGCTTCTTAGCCTTCGCCGACCGGCTGGCGCGCGAGCATGTCGCGACGTTTGCCATCAAGGGAACACGGGCTGGCTTGGTGCCTCGGAACCGGAGCGTTTCGGCTACCGGCAAGCCGCTGCCGACCATCGTCATCACCCGCGGCATGGTGATTGCGGCGAGCGGCCTTACGCCGGCGACCGACCGGCCGCGCTTCAAGAAGAAGAAGGCCGCGTATCGACGGCGCGCGGCAGAAGGGCTCCGGTTCGATCACGATCGAGGCGAGCCGACCGCAGAGCCGGAAGGCACGGCTGTGATCCAGCTGCGCGCCGGCGTCGACGGCAGCTACACGATCGCCTCGATCACCGACACCCTCGACCGCGGCAGCGGCTACACCACGCAGATCTCGCTCGGCAACCCGCAGGGCTCGGCCGGAACGGACAGCCGCTAGGTCGAGAGCAGCCTCACCATCGTCAGCCGCCGCTGCGCCAGTCGGCGTGCTGAGCTCTGGAACGCCTCTCGCTCGGACTCGAGCAAGAAATCCAGCGTCATCATATCGAGCAGGAATTCGTCGACGGCCTCGGCCAGTACCTGCGACTTGGCCTTGAGATCAGCGAGCAGCGCGCGCGCTTCTCCTGCGGCGTTGGCGCCGCCGGCGTCGATCAGCGTTTCGAGTTTTTTGAAACAATCCATCCCGCAATCCCCCTGCCGCCGCGCCCCTCAATCGCCGACGGGCAGGAAAGTTCCCAAGCAGAAGGAAAAAGTCATGACCGCATCTCGCGAGCAGGAATCACTCGCCCGCGTGCTCGCGCATGAGGGTGCCTACAGCAATCACCCGGCCGACCCGGGCGGTGCCACGATGAAGGGCGTGACCCAGCGGGTCTATGACGGCTATCGCAGGAGCAAAAAACTGGCGCTCCGTTCGGTGGAGAGCATCACCACCCAGGAACTCTTCGAGATCTACGATCACCAGTACTGGGATGCGGTGAAAGGCGACCGACTGCCCGCCGGGGTCGACTATGTCGTCTTCGACGGCGCGGTGAACTCCGGCCCGAAGCAGTCGATCACTTGGCTGCAACGCGCGCTCGGGCCACTTTACAAGGGCCGGCTCGACGGCGTCATGGGGGTGGGCACTATCGCTGCCGTCCAGGCCTGCAACGACCACGCTGCCCTGATCGACCGGATCTGCGATCAGCGCCTGACCTTCCTGCAGCACTTGAAAACGTGGCCGGTGTTCGGCCGCGGTTGGTCATGTCGCGTCGCGGAGGTCCGCTCGATCGGCCAAGCTTGGGTAACCGGCCTCTTGCCGCAGATAGCGAGCTTCGTCGACGGCGGCCAGGCGAAAGCCTTTGTTGAGGATGCCAAGGCTGCCCCATCGACCGCACCAGCCGATGCGGCCACCGGCGCCGGTGCCAGCGGGCTTGGCATTTCCGGCTATCTGTACGATCTGCAGAACCAGCTTTCGCCGTTCTCCTACACCAGCGAATGGATCGGCAAGGTCGTCGTCCTCCTGGCAATGGCAAGTGCGCTGCTCGCGATCGGCGGTCTCGCTTGGCGCTGGTATGCCAGCCGCAGGGCGAAGCGGCTCGCCGCGGCTCTTGGAGCGGAGGCGACGTAATGGAAAACCTCGCTTCCCTCTTTGCCGTGATCCTCGCTCGCGCCCTGCGCACGGTCGCCGCAGTAGGGTTGGCTCTCATCGCCGGCTTCCTCATCTGGTGGCTGCTGTGAGCGTCCTCGTCAGCCTGCTTGTCGGTCGCCTCGGCGCCTCGCGCCTGGTGGCCGGCGCTGTCGTCTGGGCCGCCATTGCGGCACTCATCTCGGGCGCCACTTTCACCGTTTACGAAGTCATCAAGCACCGCGGCTCCGACGAGGTCCGCGCCAAGATCGAAAAGGAAAACCAGGATGCGATTGCAAAGGGCATTGATGCTCGCATGTCTTTTGACGACTGCATCGACGCTGGCGGCGTGTACGACTTCCGGCATCAACGGTGCGCCGGCGCTGCGCTCGGCCATCGGTAATAACCTCGCCGGCACGCAGGGCAAGACGATCGCCGATCAGAACAAGATCGACAAGACGGTGGCGCCAGGCTGCGCCGTGGGCCTCTACACGCCGGCGGAATGCGACCGCCACACCAAGGCGAGCGCCGAACGTCGCGCTGAGCTGGGGAGGGGAGATTGAGCGAACTCAATTCGAATATCGCGTTTCTGCTTGCCGTCGTCAGCGCCGTGGCTGGCCTATGGTGGCGCATCGAGGCGGCTATCAAATCGGCTCGGGACGAGGTCAAAAAGGATGCGCGCGACGCACATGCCAGGGCAGACATGGCGATCGGCTCGGTATCGCTGCTTGCCGAGCAGCTCGCCGCGCACAAGCTTCACGTTGCCGAGACCTACATCACCAAGGCCGGCCTGCGCGAATTCCGCGACGAGGTGATGACGGGCGTCCGCGACCTCAAAGGTAGCGTCTCGACACTGCACGAGCGGATGGACCGTTTCATAGAGGGCGATAAGACGGCCCGGACCCATTCGTCTTCGCAACTCGAGTAAAGCTGCCCCCTTTATTTTGAGCCGGTCGAAACGCGACCAAGCAGGTGCCGCCGCCCGTAGAGCCGCCCTAACGGCTCAACAGCGAACTGGCTTCTCATCGGCGGGTTTTTCCTGGCTTCGACAACGCGGCCTTTATGTCGTCCAGCGTTTCAATGCCATTCTCGCGCTCCGAGCTGCCTGGCGGCAGGACGTCCCCGACTTCATTCAGCGCTTCAGCAAGGATCGCAAGATGTTCCGGCGTTGCAGAACATTTCGGCTACCGCTCCAGTCCGACCGGCAGGCGCATTGCCCGCCTTGATGCGGTTGAGAGCGCCAGGATGCGAACGCACACGTATCACTACCCACGGGCGGCGCACTTTATTATTCTGAGCGGGGGTGTCCGGACGGAGGGCAAAGTCATGCCTATGGGGCGG
The DNA here is from genome assembly GCF_002294955.1 of Mesorhizobium sp. WSM3864. Lineage (NCBI taxonomy): Bacteria > Pseudomonadati > Pseudomonadota > Alphaproteobacteria > Hyphomicrobiales > Phyllobacteriaceae > Mesorhizobium > Mesorhizobium sp. WSM3864. The sequence continues at coordinate 57,204 of NZ_NSGD01000021.1, read as the reverse complement.
TTGACAAAGGGCGTATTCAACCCCGACGAAATAGAAATCCTGAGCCGAGTTTTTGCGGCCACCTCTGCATCCAACGAGACAGAGGAGCAGAAGGAGCACCGAGCCTCGCGCATTATCGCAAACTACATGGCGGGCATCACCGACGAGCGCGAGCTGATTGAGCTCTCCCGCAAGCCGCTGGGCAGATAGCTCTCCGGTCGTCATTTGAATACTTGCACTACGCGGTTCCTCCTCAGCGACACGCACCCCATGACGTTCCGCGCGTCGGCTAGATTTTGATGCCCCCGAACTCGGGAGGTAAGGCTCGTTCCTGATTGGGTCTCGGCAGCCTTGGAGGCCGGCACGAGCCAGCGGCCGACGCATACTGCTGGGGGGCGGGGTTACATGAAAGCGTCGGCCGCCAGCTCTGGGCGGGGCGCGTCATTTGACGCTGGGGTAGACTAGGGGCTTTGGCCGCCCCTTCAATTACGATGCCCTGATATGGTGAATAAGAGCTTACTATCCACAGCTGTGCGGCCGGTCCGACAGGCTGCACAGGTCAACGCAAGCGTCCAGGAGCATCACGATCTTCTTCGGCCCCTCGCCGGGAAGCCGAATGAACGCGGAAATATCTCAGCGCGGACCTCTCGCTTCCGAGGACCGGGGTCGCGTCGTTCATTACTGTTGCTCTCAAAATGGGGAGAGCCGACGAAGCCTTCTCGTGCTCGCTCAGCTCTCGACCCGCCGATGGATTCACAAATGACCACCGGCTCACCAGCGACCCCAACATCCGACGACGGCCATTGTTCCGGCTATTGCCTACACTGATCATCTGCAGTGCTTGAAGAGCGGCCGGTAGGAATGTTTTCGAGCCCGTCCAGGTCGAGACGCCGCCGGTCAGCGACGACTGGTTGCACGAGATCAAATACGACGGCTACCGAACCCAGCTGATCCTCGACTGGGCCGGTGCGCGCGCCCTCTCTCGAAACGGGCATGACTGGTCGGCTCGCTATTTGGCCTGTTGTCGCCGCGGCTGAAAAGCTGCGGGCCGAGTCCTTCATTCTTGACGGGAAGATGATCGCGCCGGAGCCGGACGGCCCCCGAACTTCCAGGCCATGCACTCGCGCATGACTTGGAACGCCAAGCTGCTTGCATTTGTCGCCTTCGACATCCTGCACCTCGACGGCCAGGATCTTCGTTCGGTGCCGCTGGTCGAGCGTAAGGCCAAGCTCTGGAATCTGGTGAAGCCCGCCAGGGACGTCATCCAATACAGCGACCATGTTGAGGGCGGCGGCGCCGCCTTCTTCGAAGCAGTCGAGAATATGGGCCTTGAGGGCATCTCGAAGCGACGCGACCGAAGCGGGAGGGTGGAGTCTGGGTCAAAACCAAATGTTGGGATGTCGGCGACTTCGAGCTTTTGGGCATCAAGCGAGAGTCCGGGAAGCCCGCTGCGGCGATCATGGCGCGCGGTGGCCGCTATGCCGGAACGGCTGCCGTGACGCTGCCCAGCGGGCTCAGGGATGTGGAGTGGGTGAAGCCTGGCATCACCGGCCGGGTAAGATTCCTTCGCGGTGAGCACACGCTGCGTCATGCGACACTGCAGGATTTCGAGGAAGGAACCTAGCCTGCCTGCGACGAAAACGCGAAGCTTGGGGACAATACAACCTGAGCCCGCTTGAATATGTCACCAGGTTGCGAAAGTGTCGCTCGCCCCGTTAACAAAGGTGATCGATGAACCGCAGGGAAAACGCACGGCCTTTTGTGCCGACCGAAATCCATGTCGGCACCGTATATGACGACCAAGGCGCTCTCGGCCTCCTGTCGATACAGACGACCGAGGGTATCCTGGACATCGCGCTCGACAGACAAGCCGCAGAGGCCATCGTAAGCGCCATCGGCTCCATACGATCCAAGCTGGAAACCGCCTGACAGCTAGAAAAGAAAGCCCGGTTGCGAGCCGGGCTGAAGGTCTTTTGAGGAGCCGGATGGGATATTCGGCATCGCTAATGTAGAGCCCAATCATGACGTTTGGATGAACCCGGTTTGGCTGAGACGGCAAACAGATGCCCGTCACCCCAGGCAACGGGCTTGCATGAGACGAGACCTTAAGGTAGCGGCCAGATTTTCCTTAGCATGAGCGCGCGGGCTTTGAAATTTCTGGACCGATGGATGGCCGAACATCTGCCAAACGTGAGCGCCGGCGACCCAGGGAACATTGCCGATCTTGTCGTTGAACTCCTGGCTTCTGCCGCGCGTCAGGGAATTGCGCCCAAAGAGATATACGAGGAGGTCGAAAGCGTGTTTCACCTTCTGGGCGAAGCGATGCAGCACCGTGGGGGCGGTTTGTCCGGCTGAGACTCAACAGCCGCCACCCCGGGCTACGACGGGATGGCGGGCAACTATCCACCCTCGCACGCCGCCGAACGAAGGGAGGATGCTCGCCGGCTCCAGCAAATGAAGCAGTAAGGCGAAGGTTTTAAGCCGGCACGGCATTCAGAACTCTCAACTGGCATGCGATTTTCAATTCGGCGGCACGGGTCGTTCTCGCATCTACCCGTGCCGTCTGAAAGCTTGGAGCCCGCTCGTCCCCTCAAACGAGCGGGCTCTTGCATGCGACGGATTTCGAGAAAGGACCCTAAGGTAGCGGCCAGATTTTCCTCAGCATGAGCGCGCAGGCTTTGAAATTTCTGGACCGATGGATGGCAGAACATCTGCGAAACGTGAGCACCGAAGACCCAGGGGGCCATTGCCGATCCCTTGTCGTTGAACTCCTGGTACTGCCGGGCGTCAGGGCATCGCGCCCAAAGAGATATATGAGCAGGTCGACAGCGTGTTTCAGCTTCTGAGCGAAGCGATGGCGCGCCGGGGCGGCGGCTTGGCCGGCAACGTCGGCGAACAGATGTCCGCTGGACCTTCAATCATCTCTAAATGACGGCGCGCTTCTGCCTCGCCAAATGACCGGCCAACTTCCAGCAAGGGGGTTTGATGGGTTGTCGCCCATGGGCGGTGCTCCAGTTTATTAGCGGAAAGGCATGAGACCGTGGCCGACAAAAAAATAGGCAATGGCGGAAACGGGTTTGAGATCACGATGGTCGCTGTCATCGTTGCGGCTGCGATGGGCCTGATCCTGGTCGCAGCTACGGGAATGCACTGAACCGCCGTCGAGGAAGCCGTTTCAGCTGTGGAACCAACGGGTCAGCCGGAAAGACTTGCGTTGCTGTTGGAACATGCGCGCGGGCAAGCTGTTTTAGATTTCGGCGGCACGGTTCGTCCCCGGTATCCGAGCCGCCTGCATAGGAGCAACGCCCGTTCGACTCCCAAGGCGAGCGGGCTTTTGCGTCTGCCCCGAGATTTCACGGCGAGCTGGGGCGCCTAGATGGCGGGTGGCGGCCCTGTAGGTGTGCGGCCACCGGGCCTTGGTCGGCAGGGCCGATTGGGAACGCCATGCCATTTCCCGGCCTCCAGAACGATCAGGACGTAGCTAACGTCATTGCTTACCTGAAACAGTTTTCTAAATAAGCGGGCCCTTCCAGGCTCGTCGATGGCACCGGCTCGCCCCAACCGAAGGTGAGTCAGCGGTGCCCGACGCCAGTCGCAGCCAAGCCCGCCCACGTAGTGACGATGCGCATGACGCGGGCGGCGTTGCCGATCACATCAGCTGGGCGCTTCTAACCTTTAGGCCAGGTCGGCACCGACATTTTTCTCCCGTGCGCTCTTACAGAGATCATCTAATTTGTCGCGGACCCGATCATTATCAAGCAGTAGCTTGGCGCGCAGGAAACCTTTGCTACGAAGCTCCCGTTCGATGGCTTGCCACCCTTCAAAGTCGCCCGATGCGGCAAGTTTCCCAGCCTCGCGCCACATGCGCACGTCACTCTGTTGAGACACGCGATTCGTTCTGCCGCCGCGGGGCGACGCTCTGTTATTTAGAGCCGGGAGGACCGAGATGGACATGGTTCTTGTCGCCCCATCCGTTGCCCGGGCGTGTTCCTCCCGATTTGGCAATCGCCTTGGAGTTCAGGCTTGTCCCGAGCAACATTGTAATGGCTGGAGGGGTCACCGCAGCAAAGCGCCCCGCCTTCTTCAAAAAATCCCGGCGCGCCTCGCCCTCTGAAACAAGCTTTTCGGCTCTCGTTTCCGTTGGTCTTGTGCTCTCGTTTGGCATGTTAGCACTCCTTCCCAGAAATGACTTAGTCGCTGCATGCAAAGCAAGTAGTTCCCCAAAAGGCGTATACATCGCGCCCATCTCCGGATGAGGGAGATCGGTGAGCTGAGGCCCTGATGCAGCGCTCACCAAATTTGCAAAAAAGGAAAAAACAGCCGCTGCTTCAGAGGGCAGCGGGTGTCGAATTTGGCAACAATGACTGGCGACAAGGGAAGAATCGCCTGTCCGGAAGCCAATGCGACAGCGGGGCTATATGTTTCACGATATGGACCAATGCGCGCGGCGACGGGACTTCAGTCGCAGCGGAGTATCTCGCAGGAATGTCGCGGCGACATTCTGGAAAACCGAGCCTGACGACAGAATTGTGAGCAGGTTTGGGCGCATGGTCTTGCCCGGTGCCATAATTTCCGGCACGACGGAGCGCTGGAAGGCCGTTCACGTTATAAGACTATGGAAACCCCACCTCCAGACGGTTCCCGTCGAGAACATCGCCCGCGCGTGCTGAAGGGCGGAACGATCATCACGGGTTTCCAAAACTCGGAAATCAGCTGCTCTCTACGCAATCAGCATTCCCAAGGAGCCGAGCTGAGGTTGGCCGCGGACATTCAGATTCCAGCACGCTTTCTGCTCTACGTTCCCGTCGACGGCGTCGCCTACAGGACTGTCGTTCGATGGCGAAAGAATGAGCGGGTGGGCGTCGAATTCGAGGGTACCGAGCCAAAGCCGAAGTTCCATTACGGGTGAAAGCCGAGGGCAGCACGCCGTATAGCCTGCCAATGCTCGCCAGGAACTTCAGCGGTCTTTACAAGTTCTCCCAGGGAAGTCCCGCACACATTGGGTGAAAGATGGCCGAGTTGGCTTTCGCTTTTGTGTATTATTCAGGGCTCACCGGCCATGACATGGTGGGCGGCGTCGCGTCGTTAATCGCCGGCCTGGTTCTCCATAATGATTGCGCGAGGATAGGCCAAGCCGTTAAAGCTCCTTGCCGCCCCACGGGTCTCCTAGGGGTGCGGTTTGCCTGCCGCCGCCGCCACGTTCTATTGTCGGGGTCGCGAGTCCGATGCTGAGCTTCAGAGCGGGCAACTGATGGGCTCCCTTCAAGACGAAAGACGATCCCCGCGCCCTCCAGGGCCCGGCGTATGGCGGCAACATTGCGGGGATTCGGTGTTCTAAACCCGTTCTCGAATTCGCTGATCGTCGCTTCGCTGAGATTGGCCTTGGCGGCGAGCCGCACTCGCGACCAGTTCAATAGAGCTCGTGCGGCCTTAATTGTTGCCCTGAGAGTATTTCACGGCTGTCCATAGGCGTGGAACATTCAATGTGGCTAAAATGTTCCGGCCGAATGCTCTGTGTGCTTCCCGGCTAAGAATCCTCCCCTGGCGACCGTTCACAACGGAAATTCGGTGACCCGCGAGGTCGTACTGCGCTTCAAGAAATTCGAAAGAGGGGATGTGCTTCGGACCTCAGTCCGACGCTAATTGACTCGAAGCTACTTTTATCAGGTGTATCCTCTTCCGTTGTTGGGTGTCGGGGTAGAGGGTGAACGATGCGTGGAAGCGAGCATAATGCTGTCCCGCTCAGGACAGCGGTATACGGAATAGTCGAACCAGCCGAGGTCAGCATTCTTGCAAAGGCGGTGAGTGACTACTGCTCAAGTCACAAGATTGAACGCGTGGATGAGCGCGAAAACGTCGCGATCAAAGTCATGTGCTTGTTCGGACGCGGTGTGACTGACGCTGACCAGCTATTGGTAGAGCTCCAAAGGGTAGGCTAGGGCAACCTGGCCCTACTGGGCGCGCCCGGCCGCCAAATCCTGTGTCACCATGATAGCGGCCGGGGCGCCTGGACGGCTTCATCATTTTGCGAAGTCTGTCCGCAACGGCGGCTCTTCGACGCCGAACTCGTGCACGCTGGCGTTTCTTTCGTCGACGACGCGAAACCAGCGCTGGTGATCAGTCCGGGCAGAAATTTGGCCCCCAGTGACGGCTTTCACCGCGCTCAGCGCGTCGGCAGCACGGGTCACGTGTCTCGCGAGGACAGTTTCACCGGCCATCTCTTCGACATGAAATTGTGGCATGCTCGGCTCCGGCTTTCTGGAGCAACCGTGCCCGGTCGGGAAGGTTCCAGCCAGGCTCACGAAAATGTGACAGCGGGCTCGGAAGGCTGGCCAAGGAGACTCAATGCTGGCAGACGCGCGTCCGTTCCATTAGGAACTGCAAATATGCTAACCCAGGAAGCCGCCTGGGAACGCTCCGTTCGGACACAGCGTTCCCGCGTGAAGGGGAGATCGCGAGTTCCTGCGAGATCGGTATGTGCAACGATTACGAGCAGCACATCGCTTGGACCGAATACTGCCGCATGATGGGGTCGCTCGCCTTGCAGACTTCCAGCCATCAGAGTGAACTCGACCTGCCGCAAGCTGATGACATCCGCATCAACGACCCGGCGCCAATAATGCGCGTTGCCGGCGATGCAGTCGAGCTGGCCTCGATGACATTCGGCTTCCCACCGGCCGGTCCCAAAGGCGGGCCGGTTTTCAATTTCCGCTCCGAGGGCCGACAGTTTGGCAACAGCAAGCGCTGCCTGGTTCCCGCTTCCGCATTCTTCGAATTCACGGGAACGAAATATCCGAAAGCGAAACACCGCTTCACCTTCAATGGCGCGCCGTTCATGGCAATTGCCGGTCTCTGGCGCGAGGCAGCCGGCAACAAGCCGCCCAGCTTTACGATGCTGACGACGGATCCTGGGCCGGACGTCGCACCGTATCACAATCGTCAGGTCGTGATCCTTCAGCCGGAGAAGTGGTCCGCCTGGCTGAATCTGACTAAATCGGAACGTGAGCTGCTGCGGCCGCTTCCAGCCGGGTCTCTTTCAGTTGAGATGGTTCGACCAGAGTCACACTGACCATTCTGCTACAGCAATTAGCCTGCCAATACCCCGATGGAAGCTTTGGTTCCCGGTAGCTCCTGTGTCCACCGCTGGGTTGATAGGGCCGCCCACCCGCCACGCCGCGGTCACCTAAGGAAGCTTGCCCTCGGGAGTTTTCGCGGCCACCAGCTCAAGACTCTTTAAGCTCTTCCTCCAGGCCCCGTCCGAGCCGGACGATCGGGCCAGGAATCGAATGACCGTATTAGTGCCCTCTGTGACCTGCGTCTCGGCAGAAACCTCAAGCCTCCTTGTGAGCCGGTCGATAGCAGTCGCGACAGGTGTTCGCATCAGCAGTCGCGACAGATGTTCGCATCGCAAGGCGTAAGACTCTTTCAGCAAGTCAAGGAACCTCAACGCGTGCCTGCTCGGCAGCCTCTTGTTTCTTAGGCGGGCATCCGCTCGTGCTGACGCGCGATATGCCGTTCGCCGTCGCGAACGTGCCGTCGCGCCATGCTGATATGCTCGTGGAGAAGCATCGCCGAAAACATGAAGGGCGCCCTCGCCATTCCATGTATCGATCATAATGCGCGAATCTCAAAAGTGAGTGCGAACCTGCCTCTAGCCGCTCACGATGCAACAGGCGGCAGTCCGTTCGATCTTGTTCGGATGATGCCACCCGAATGATGACAGGGAATCCGATAAATGGAGACAAAGGACGGCAGCAATACTCCGTGTTTCCTGAGCGCAGTCCGCCACAACATGCGCAACCGAGAGTCGGCCAGACGCGCGCCCTTATTACCAAGAGTGCCAGGCGGATCGAGCAATCCAGGAAGCTCCTCTCACTTACAGCAGCAGCGCATACAAAGCCGGCCAGATGAAATTGTGCCACCGCCCCCCGGTAGTTGGGCGAGCATCGCGGCAGCCAATCAGCGTGCGACCCGAATGGTCTGGCGCCCGGTTGACTCCGGCGTGTGGAGTTGCACCTGGTTACGGCCCGTTTGCTTGGCCAGATACAGCGCTGCGTCGGCGTGACGCTGTAGCTGCTCCGGTGAGATGGCCTCGTCCGCGCTCTGAACCGCTACTCCAATGCTGAGGGTAACGCGGCGAACGCGAGAGCCTGGGTTAGGAATGGCTGCGGCCTCAATGCTCTTTCGAATGCGTTCGGCCACCGAGGTCGCCTCTTCCTCGGTCACCCCAGGCAATAGCACGAGGAACTCTTCGCCGCCGTAGCGGGCCAGGAGATCGTGATCGCGCCTGACGTTTTCCTGGATAATCCTGGCGACCTCGACCAGACAGCGGTCGCCTTCGGCATGGCCGAGGTGATCGTTGAGCTTCTTGAAGTGGTCGATGTCGCACATGAGCATTGCGGCACCGTCCAGGCAGCGTTTGTCGCTTCCCCAGATGCGGCCGAGCGTTTCCGTCATCCAGCGCCGGTTGGCGATGCCGGTGAGCGGATCGGTCCTTGCCAATGTTTCCAACCGATGGTTCGCTTTGGCCAGTTCGGCAACCCGTCGGCGATCGCGAAGCTCAAACAGGAAAGTCTTCTGAGCCAGAATTGTCATGATGCGTCGCGCGGCGACGGTTGCGAAGATACCACTGGCGAAGAACAGTGTCGCAGCCACGGCGCTCCCCAAGCCGATCGGCGGGGTTCTGCAGCTGAAACACAAGATACAGCCCGAGCGCCAGCCCGGCGATGGCGACCGTCCACGCCAGCGGGATACCGAAGATGATGATGGCGGTAATGGCAACGAACAGCATGACATTCAATTGCCGTTCATAGAACTCGCCACCAGCGTTTACGCCGACCAACGCGATGGATAGCAGGATGAGGAACATGCCCGCAATCAGGGAGGTTCCTTGCAGCCAGGCAGCGTCCGGTTTTCGCCACGCGAAAACAACGGCCACTGCCACGGGCGGGACGATGGCGCCAGGCAGCAGCATGGAGTGCGCGACAGACCTTGGCAGCATCAGCATGTTGAGCGCCAGGGTCAGCACGTCAAGCAAGGCCACCCAGGTCATCCAGGCGCGAATGATTTTCGCCGTTTGCGGCCAGACGCGTGCCCGAAAGCGGTTCTTTATCTCACCTTTTAGGCGGATGTCGCGCGTGCGGCGCGCCAGAAGCCGGTCGACTTCGGCGGCGAGGGCAGGGTTATCATGCCCCTCGAGATGCATCGGATCTGACACGGCCGCTAAGCTCTAGAATGCTTCCTCGTCGAACTCGTCTGACCCATTTGGTCGCTAAGAACCCGCTAGCATGCCTGGTTATGATGAAGATTTGATTTCCAGCGGGCGATCGCATGGCAACCAGCTCCTGAGCATCTGCTCATGCTTTCTTCGCAAAGGCCCACACCATTATCGGGTATTCCTCGTCGTTGCTAAGATCCCGCCATACGCCATAGGCCCGCACCGGCCCGCCGATATGCGCCCTGGCACAGGCCTTGTTGCCCCAGCCGAAGACCTGCACATGCTCTTCCGCAAAGCCGCCCTCGATCATGACCTGCTTTAGCCCTGCCGGCGTCCAGCGGTTGTAGTCGTGCGGGCGTGCGTGCACCCTGAAAAGAAAAGGCGTCGCGACCATTGCCCAGCCGCCCTGTTTGGTCATTGCATGGATGTTGGCGGCGGCCGCGAGCGGCCGCTGCACGTGCTCGAGCACCTGGTCCGCAATTACAATGGAAAATTGCTCGTCGGTGCGGTCGCGGCAGATGTCGAACTCGGGGAAATCCACCGAGCGGTAGTTCGGGCACATCGCCCGCCAGTAGCGGTTCCAGCCGGGTGAGATTTCGATCACGTCGCGGGATTTGCGGTTGGCCGCTTCGAGGAAGGCCGTGAAAGCCTCGATCTGGCGAATGCGCAGCCAGTTGCGGGAATCATACCCGATCAGCCGTTTCACCGCGCGTTTGCCACGGTCCTTCAGCGCGCCGGCAAGGCTCGTCGTCATTTCGACCTCCTCTGCAGCCCGCCGCAAATGGTGCTACATCGCAAAGAGTACAAAAGAATGACGCGAGCGAACGCAGCGATTCCCTTCATCGCAGGCTGACGATGAGGTGCCAGCGCCTGGTTGCGATATCTGCGCGGGAGCTAGTCCACACTTGTCGTTCGTCAGCTTGGGGGTATGGTTGCAACGTTGGGACAGACTGGGGACGCGAGTTTGCCTCGTCGATCGGCACGAGCCCATCTGCTTGGACTAATCGCGGCGGCCGTGTTGCCGGTCTGGCTGTTTGCTGCCTATTTGTTCGTCGCCTACGCCCTGCATGAGCAGTCTCGTATCGAGCAGGAGGCGCTTTGGATTGCTCGTCAGGTGTCGCTGGTCGTTGATGGCGAGCTCGCAAACATCAAGACCCTTCTGGAAGGGCTTTCCAAGTCGCCTGCTCTCGCCAATGATGATCTGCAGGCTTTCGGCACCGAGGCGAGCCGCCTCGTCCAGGGTACGGATCAGGTAATCACGCTGCGTGATCTCGGTGGCCGCGCCTTGGCAAGCACTCAATCCGTCAAGGCCTCCGAGCCTTCGGTCGAACCGCTGACGCCCGAGGAGCGCGAGCACCTGGATCTTGCTGGCGTGCTGGTCAGCAACGTGTTCGCCGCGCCGGGATCGAACGCATACCGCATCGCAGTCACCAAACAAGTTTCGGGCTCGAAAGGCCAGCCGCTGCTGCTTTCGATGTCGGTCCCGACGGAACGCATTCGCCTTGCTATGCTGCCCGCCGTGCCAGCAGGGTGGACGGTGGGTGTTGGTGATCGTGAGCGCAATTACGTTGCGAGATCGAAGCTGCACGATCAGTGGACCGGCAGGCCGGGTCTGCCCGAATATGTGAATAAGATCGTCGGGCGCTCCGGTACTTTCCGGTCCGGCAATTTCGAAGGCACCACGCTGCTGGCCGGGTACTACCGATCGCCATATTCCGACTGGTTCTACACGGCCAATGTTCCCCTTTCGGAGGTTCAGGCGCCTCTCTGGTGGTCGCTCGCACAAATTGGTGCAACAGGCCTCACAGCGCTGCTTGTTTCGCTGGCTCTGGGCTACGTGGTCGGCACAAGGTTCACAAAGGCCACAGTGGACCTCGCCGCGCGCGCCGATGCGCTCGGCTCTGGAAGCGAGGTCGAACCCCTGTCGACGTCAGTCGCCGAGTTCGACTCGGTTTCCCAGGCGATGATCAAAGCCGGGCGCGCAATCGCGGAACGCACGCGCGAGTTGGAAACCGTTCTGGATACGGCGCCGGTGGCGGTCTGGTTCACCTATGATCCGCAAGCGCGACAGGTGATCCGCAACCGGTTCGCGGCGGAACTGATGGGCCTGTCGACGGAGTCCCGGAGATCCTTTGGGACGCCCGACCTGGTGATCGATACGCTGGCCTACAAGAACGGCCAACCGGTCAGCCGGGAGGATCGCCCGCTGAGCAGGGCGATGCGCGGCGAGGAAACCCACAGCGAAGAATTCGCCTACAAGCTGCCATCGGGGGAGCAACGGTACCTGCTTTCCAGCGCGCGGCCTATCCGCAGCGCGGAAGGCTCAATTATCGGCGCGGTGCAGATCAGCCTCGACGTTTCCGAACGCAAGCGCGGCGAGGAGCAACGTCAACTGCTGGTCAAGGAACTGAACCATCGGGTCAAGAACACCTTGGCTGTGGTTCAGGCGATAGCGGGGCAGACCATCCGCAACGCCACCAGCCTTGCCCAGGCGGGAGCGGCACTTTCCAGCCGGCTGATCTCACTGGCCAAGGCGCACGATCTCCTTACTCGGGAGAACTGGAGCGGCGCCGATCTCCAAATCCTCATTGCCGCCTCGATCGAGCCCCACGCGCCGCTTGCCCGGTTCGATCTCAGGGGCGAGCGGGTCTGGCTGCCTCCCAATATAGCGCTCTCCTTCGCGCTTGCCCTTCATGAGCTCACGACCAACGCCATCAAATATGGAGCACTGTCGAATTCGACAGGATCGATCTCGATTTCATGGAAGGTCGAGGAAGGTGAGACGAGCCGGGTCCTTGAACTGGATTGGCATGAGAAAGGTGGCCCGCCCGTCGCTCGTGGCAAGCGTGGGTTCGGCACGGAGCTGCTGCACAGGATATTCGAGTATGAGGGCGGCGGCGTTACCTTGAACTACGAACAGTTAGGGCTGCATTGCGCTTTTCGGGTGGGCCTGCTTCCTGGAAGGGAGACTCTCCCAACGGGGACCGGCGCCCTGCCGGCTGATCTCCCCAGGTAAGGAGATCAGCCGATCGGGCGATATCAATAATCGCCGCGGTAATACCGATCGTCGCACGGCGCGGTGTAGATGCGGCCGTAGCGGTCCTGATAGCGGCAGAGCTGCTCGCCGCGGCGCTGCGGGGTGGTGGCGCTGCCGACGACGGCGCCGAGCAGCGCGCCGCTTGCCGCACCAATGACGGTCGACTTGGTGTTGCCGCCGATCGCCTGGCCGACCAGCGCGCCGCCGGCGCCGCCGATCAGCGCGCCGGTGGTTGCTCGCTGCTGACCCTCGGTTTGGGTCTCGCATCCGGCAAGTGCCGCGGTCATCAGCACGGCCACGAAAACCTTCTTGATCATCTCCAGAACTCCTTCAAAGCCCCAAAGACCAACTAAAACAGGGGCGTACCTGGCCGAAGTGGGCTCGCATTGCGGCGGAACGGCGGCGGAGCCTGCTCACGAAATGAGTCAAGGTTTCCCGGCGGTTGAAGGCCATGGTTGCCAAACAGGAAAGTTAGCTCGGCGACGGTAAACAGCGGCGGTCAGTGAATCTTCAACTGCACCAATGGCCGTATTCACGAAAAAGCCGTCGGCCCTAGATCACTAAATCATCGGGGCACGACGGCGAAGACAATGGGCAAGGTTAGAGCGGCCCGCGACACTCCTGCAGGGAGGCGCAGGGTTCGCGCTGCCCAATACCTGCGCATGTCGACGGAATACCAGACTTACTCGATCGAAAACCAGAGGGACGCCATCCGCGACTATGCGGATATCATGGGCTACGACATCGTCGCCACCTACGAGGACGCGGGTCGCAGTGGTCTTAACCTCGAAGGCCGCCCTGGCCTTCAGCAACTGCTCGCCGATGTAGAAAGCGGGAGTGCCGATTTCGACACCGTCGTGGTGTACGATGTCAGCCGATGGGGACGCTTCCAGAATATCGATGAGAGCGCCGCTTACGAGTACCGATGCCAGATGGCTGGCGTGCGGATCGAATTTTGCGCCGAACAGTTCGCCAACGACGGCAGCATCGGATCTGATGTGCTCAAGGCGATCAAGCGCAGCATGGCTGCGGAGCACAGCAGAATGCTGTCGCAGAAAGTTTTCATTGGCCAGGCGAGGCTAATCCGGATGGGTTTTCGACAGGGCGGAAAGGCAGGGTTTGGCCTGCGCCGCCTGCTCGTCGATCAAAACGGGCATCCCAAAGGCATCCTCTCGTCCTACCAGTACAAGAACCTGCAAACGGATCGTATCGTTCTGGTCCACGGGCCGCCCGACGAGGTCGCGACGGTGAGATGGATTTTCAACCACTTTGTCAAAACTCGAAAGTCACAGCTGGAGATCGCCAGAACGCTCAACAGGCGTGGCGTGCTGACCGACCTGGGGCGCCCGTGGACGCGGGAATGTGTCCACTCGCTGCTGACCAACGAGAACTACATTGGCAACAGCGTTTGGAACAGGGGCTCGACCAGGCTCAAAAGCCATCGGTTCCACAATCCTCCCGAACAATGGCTTCGGGTGGAAAACGTCCTAGAGCCGATCGTAAACCGCAAGCTATTCAGACGCGCGCAGACTTTGCTCAAGACCATCCACCGCCATATGTCCGATCAGGAGATGTTGGACGCCTTGAAGGCGCTGCTGGCACGCCGGGGTGCGCTATCCACCTTCATCATCGACGACGCGCCCGATTGCCCGCCGGCCCAACGATACGCGTGGCGTTTTGGAACCCTCGTCAAGGCCTATGAACTAATCGGATACGAGGCGCCCAAGAATTGCCGCTACATCCATGTGAATCGACGACTGGACACGGTGAAACTTGAGGTGATTCAGGATTTTTTGGCCGCAGTTGAAAAGCGAGGCGCGGTTGCGGCCCATGAGGCGGAGACAGGCCTCCTGCGGATCAACGAGGAGATAAGCGTGGCGATCGCAATAGGACGCTGCAGGGTTTCCCACTTCGGTTATCCACGATGGTTTTCGAAGGCTGATCGGCAGCCGCTGCCGGATATTTTTGTCCTGATCCGGATGAATCCCGGCGACCTCACCATTCGAGACTACCTGATTGCTCCCGCGCATGAGGTCGCCGGTAAACGTGATCTGCATGCCAACAACGGAGCGCGGCTGGATTCCTATGTGTTTCCCACATTGATGCCGCTGGTCGCGTTGGCGGAGCGGGCAGCGATCGAAAGCGCAACATGAGGCCAAAGCGGCTGAGCCGAGAAGCTGCCTACCAGGTACTCCTCAACAGCGACCGCCGACATGCGGGGGAGTTGGCCTCTGATCGGCTACGCCCGAAGATGCGCCGTTCCACTCCCGAGCTCCTCAGGCTTTACGACGCCGAGTGCAGACGCAAGCGTGGTTTCATCGAAGAGGTGGAAGAGCTCGACGAGCGCTTGGACAGGATCACGGTGGCGGTTCGCCTGATAACAGGCGACAGGCAGTTCCGCGTGCTGTTGTTATCCGAAGGCCTTGCTACGATGCCAAATACATTGGCGCGGAGAATCAGCGGCTCGCCGCCCGCACAGACCTCAACGCATACCGCCTCCGCGGAGGCCAATCCGATTTCGGCCGGCGAGATCTGCCCGGAGGTCCTCAGTCTGCTGCGAAACTGCACCGGGCCGGCAGGGCTTTTCGCATTGCTGCGGCTGGTGCTTCCGGTCAGGCAAATAGAGATTGCACGCTTGATGATTGCCAGGGGTCCGGTCAGCCTCAACTACGTGAAGTTGCTCGTCGCTCTCACGCCACCGTCGCTCCTAATTAAAGATATCCGTCCGCAAGATGAGATCGCCAGTCTTTCCAAAGACCGGAGGGCAGAAATGGAGTCCGAGTTGGCCAGGCTTAGCCGCGCATTCCTAAATGCGCTGGACCGGCGTGGACCAGCGAGCCTGGAACTCGTCGCTGCCAGCCGCTATTTTGACCGGCTGATGGATAATTCCAAGGTGGTGCGATTTCTGGCACGCAATTTCCCTGGCCGTTTTGAGGAGTTTCACAACTTGGCGGGGATCGTCCTCAGATAGCCGCGATGATCGCAGGCAGAGGCGAGTCTCGCGACCAGATCCCAGCTCATTCCAGCAGCTAAGGCTCGGCATGGGTTCCAGTCGAGTAGATGCGTTTGCCTGGTTAGATCCGACGCATCTGGCATCACGTGCTCTACTTTGCCAGTTGGTCAGAAGATCGGTTCGCACCGGCAATTAGGTCCCAAGCTTACGACCTGCTGAAAAACACTGGTTGGCAAATCACTACTCCCCCCGAACAGGCATTTCCATTGATATTAGCCTGGTCGCGTTTCGGAACCGCAACTCGGCTGTAAATGGCCCATTTGGTGATCCACAGCACGCGTCGCAGTTTTGTTCTGCGCGGCCAGCCAACGATCCCTTGGCTTGCGACGTTCAGCCCGCACTAGCCGCGCTACTGTTGAGAGACATCGGTCCAAGGCCTCGTCCTGAGGTAGGCACTTTACCTTGACACCAACGATATCGTCCCACGCGTTGGTGGTGATGTTCTCTCGCCTTCTGCTGCTCCTTGAGGGGAGGAAATACCGAGTTGAGATGTTACCCTTTGTGGTCGGCGTGTTGGGGGGACCGCAATCGATAGGCCGCCGTCCTACTGCGCACCAGGTCCGCAAGCCGGATCGGAAAGCAATGGCCCTTCAATAAGTGAGCTGCACTTCGTCTGAATAGAGGTACTCCATTGCATAGCCGAGCAGCGTTTGGATGCGCAGCATAGGAGGGAACGAACAAGCTCGCCGCGACTTCGTTACTGTGGGTGCGCGACATGCGGTTCCACCACGACGCATGGGTAACGGGGCGATGACCACGTGGCTCCGGACGTACCTCCGAAACGGGTCCAAAAACGTCGGCTGCGGCCGAAATCCAGAAGGGCTCGCGGCGCTGACGCTGCGCAAGTGCGACGGAGACGCTCATGACGATGACCCGGAGAACATTCGTCCAGGGCTCGGTCGCGGGAGCAACTGCCGCCATGATGCCGACGGTCGCGCTCAGTCAGCCTACCGCGCCGGCGACGCGGCCCATCCCATCATCCGGCGAGATGATCCCGGTTGTCGGACTCGGTACCTGGATCACGTTCAATGTCGGCGACGATCCGGTACTCAACGGGGAATGCGCCGACGTGATGGCTGCCTTCTTCGAGGCGGGCGGGCGAATGATCGATTGCTCGCCCATGTACGGCTCGTCCCAGCCCGTCATCGGCCGCGGCCTCGAAAGGCTCGGCCGGCCTGGCGCGCTTTTTTCGGCGGAGAAGGTCTGGACATCCTCCAGCGCAAGTGGAAGCGCGCAGATCGAGCAGTCGCGCCGCCACTGGGGCGTGCAGCACTTCGACCTCGTTCAGGTCCACAATCTTGTAGCCTGGGAGGCGCATCTTCAAACGCTGTTCAAGATGAAGGCGGCAGGCGAGATCCGCTATGTCGGCATCACTACCTCGGAGGGGCGCCGGCATGATCTCTTCGAAGAGATCATGCGCGGGCAGCCACTCGACTTCGTGCAACTCACTTACAACATCATCGACCGCGAGGCGGAGGAGCGGCTGTTGCCGCTTGCGGCCGATCGGGGGATTGCCGTGATCGTGAACCGTCCCTTCAAGCAGGGTGCGCTGACGCGACGGCTCGAAGGCGAGCCGTTGCCCGGATGGACGAACGACATCGGCGCCTCGACCTGGGCGCAGTTCATATTGAAGTTCATCCTTTCGCATCCTGCCGTCACCGTCGTCATCCCCGCCACGACCCGCGTCGACCATGTGCGCGAGAACGTGGCTGCGGCCGCGGGACTGCTCCCCGATGCTGCAATGCGCGAGCGGATGGCAGCCCACATCCGCGATCCCTGATGTCTGAATGGTTGAGCTATTGGCCGGAGGATTTTCTCCTCTTCTCCCCGCGCGTCTACTGGCGCCTGTTCGAGATGCATAACGCCGCGCTTTGGCCGATGCAGGTCCTAGCGCTCGCTTCCGGCCTCGGCATGGTCGTCCTCGTCCATCGGCGGCCTTTTGGCTACGAGCGGTGGATCGCGCTCATATTCGCCCTGATCTGGACCTTCGTCGGATGGTCCTTCCTGTGGTACCGTTATGCGACGATCAACTGGGCGATCGGGTATGTCGCGCCGCTTTTCGCATTCCAGGCGATCCTGCTGCTGATCATCGGCACAATATTCAACGGTCTGACCTTCGACCAGCGCGGCATCGTCGGCTGCACCGGGCTCCTCCTCGCGGCTTTCGGCCTTGTCGGCTATCCGCTCATCCCGCAGGTCCTTGGACGTCGCTGGTCCGGTGCGGAAATCTTCGGCATCGCGCCCGACCCAACCGTCATCGCAACGCTCGGTGTCCTGCTATTAGCGCGCGGGCGGCTTTTGTTCCTGCTCATGCCGATCCCGCTGCTGTGGTTGCTGCTCAGCGGCTTGACGCTGCAGACCATGGGGGAAGTGCAGGGCTGGCTGCCGCTTCTGGCGTTCGCTGCGGGACTCGCCGCCATCGGCTTCAAGCGGCGATTAGGCGCACCGCGCGGATTAGACTAGGCGTCTCGAAGCCACGCCGGCGGGCTTACGCACCAGATCGGGGCGGATCTCCCGTATGAGTGAGGAAGAAGCGAAGCTGACACGATGCTGTTCGTCGTCGGCACGGGAACACTGTCGTCCTGCTGCTCGATCTTGAACCGGCGCAGGTCGTCGGTTGTCGCTGTATCCGGCGACCGGCCGAGGAACGTCGCCAAGCGTCCGATCTCGCGGAGATAGTTGCGCTGCGTCTCCCGTATGAAACGCCGCATGTTCATGTCGTCGATCAGCCGCTGACGCAGCGGACTGATTGGTGCATCGAGAACAGGATAGGTCATGGTCGGGCTCCTTGTTAAAGAAGCCCGTGATGCTCTGCCGCTGCCGAACCCGCTCAATGCGGGCGCAACGATCGGTTCCTGATCTCTACCTCAACCGCTCGCGCCCTCCCGCGAAGCGGGTTCGTTCTTCGGCCCAAGTCGGACATTCGCTCCATGATTCACACGCGCAGGAGGCACAGCGTAGCTGGCGCGCCTGAACATTGACATCCTTCGCCCCGCTGACAGCAGCTTCGGGACCCGAATGCCTCGCGAACTATACGGACAGATCCCATCCTCCGGTTCTGCTATAACCATTGAGTTTAAGCATGCACCTATCTGGAGCCGTGACGGTACTTTCGAGGCCGGCCATGGCGCGCGGTCGAGCGCCACAAAATGCAAAAACCGGCCGACTGAGGCGGATAGTTGCTGAAACCTCAAAAATTTTTTTGCGACGATTTTCTCTTCAAAATCAAAAGCGTAACTTTTTGACAGTCTTCATGTCGGAATTGGCAGAACGTCAAAACAAATTTGACAATAATTTCAGTGAGTTATGTGGTACTTAAACAATAGAGTGGGAATGATTCAGGCCTATCCAAACGCCGCTGAAATTGCGCTAGAGTTCGATCTAAGTCACTGAGATAAAAAGTAGTTTTGGCCGGCAATTTTCGCCGGTTATCGGTGTGCGTCGTTTGGAGCTGCCGTACCGGTTGCCGGACCTCACCCACATTGCCACGATGATTTTTGACAGTACCGTCACGTCACAGAGGGCTTCTGACCGTACCTTTTTCCACGCCAAGAAGCTGAAAACTAAAGGTAAATTCTGCAAATCAGCCCTCAAAACCTGATGACGGTACTTTAAGCTTCCGCGAAGTTCGGCCATCAGGCGATTACGTTCAATGGCTCGCCATAGCTACCATTTACAAGGTCCACGAGCCCTGGACGGGAGCAAGGCGGAACAATCCGATTGCCGGTGAGTTTTCAAGATGAAGGGCGCATCTGTTTCGGAGGAAGACTGGGATGAAACGCGTCCTTGCCCAAAATGCGGTACGGCTGATGCTGGGCGGCGTAACCGCCTGTCTGCTTATGGTCGTTGATATCCCCAACCCGATTGCACCATTCTCGCTAGTGTCGCAGGCAAGGGCCGCCACCGAGGTTTCGATCAGCACATTCTACGAAGACCTGTCGTCCCATGGCGATTGGGTCTCGTATCATGGAGCGACCGTTTTCGTGCCAGTTGATGTACCTGACGATTGGCGCCCGTATACCTTGGGCCATTGGGTCTATACAGAGGAGTATGGCTGGCTCTGGGTATCCGACGAGCCATTCGGCTGGGCGACGTACCATTACGGCCGGTGGGGCTATGCCGACGATATCGGCTGGTACTGGGTTCCGGGCACTCGCTGGGCGCCAGCATGGGTGACTTGGCGTCGTGACAGGGAGCACATCATTTGGGCTCCGCTGCCGCCGCGCCGTGATCCGGACTTGATTTCAATCGAGGTAACCTTCGACACGACGCCGGATTATTACTGGGTTGTGGTCCCTAGCCGCGAATTCCTTGCTGCCGACGTTTCTGTCGCTGTTATCCGTGATAGGTCCGAGTTTGTGCGGATTGTCGAGGCGGCCCAGCCGGCCGGCGACGTGACCATCCAGAACAACGTGGTGGTCAACAAAGTCATTGATGTTGATGTGATCGAAAAGGAGACGGACCAGAATGTGACTGCCGTCAAGGTCAGCAAGACCGACGCGCCCGAGCAGTCCGGCAAATTGGAAAATGACACGGTCGCGGTCTTCGAAGGTGAGGTGAAAGCCGACCCCAAGGCAAAACCAGCTAAGCTAAAGGACATCGAGCAGGTGAAGCAGGTTCAGGCTGGCCGGAAATCGAAGCCGACCGAAGGCGCAAGGGCCGATGGGGCGGAGCCGGAAGAGACCGCCAAGCCTGAGCAGCCCGCCGCCGAGCAGCAGCAGGCCGAGCCGGAACAGGCCGCCAAGCCTGAGAAGCCGAAGGGCAAGAAGCAGCCCGCCGCCGAGCAGGAGCAGGCCGAGCCGGAACAGGCGGCCAAGCCCAAGCCACGGAGCCAAAAAAAGGCGTGCGATCCGCAGACTGACGCGAACTGCTAAGCGGCCGCGAAGGAAAGTGGCGAGGGTTCGCAGCTTTGCGCCCATTGCCTGTGGGCGATCAGCCGCTGACGCCGCGGACTGATTTGTACATCAACAACAGGATAGGTCATGGCGGGCTCCTTGTTGAAGGAGCCTGTGATGCTCTGCCGCGTGCGGGCGCAACGACCGGTTCATAATCTCTACCTCGACCGCTCGCGCCTCCCGCGCAGCGTGTTCGTTCTACGGCCCCAGAAGCCGTCTTGGATAGCTCTACACGGCGCTTTCGACCTTTCTGCCTCGCAACAGCTGCCGTGGGCCACTCTTCG
The DNA here is from genome assembly GCF_002294955.1 of Mesorhizobium sp. WSM3864. NCBI lineage: Bacteria > Pseudomonadati > Pseudomonadota > Alphaproteobacteria > Hyphomicrobiales > Phyllobacteriaceae > Mesorhizobium > Mesorhizobium sp. WSM3864. The sequence goes on along the minus strand of NZ_NSGD01000021.1, from coordinate 36,779 downwards.
CGCCCAGTCAGGGGCCTGGAGCCCGAATAATCTTAGTCAAACCGGTAAGGTCGCGTTGAGCGTCGATACCGTAGGATTGCAACATGACACCGCGCACGCGACGTATTCTGGGCAAAGCAATTGTCGTGACGATTATTGCAATCGTAGCGACGTTCGCTCTGTCGTTTACGGCAAGACTCGCTCTGCAGATGCCGATTGATTGGCTGAGTTGGGTGGAATGCACCTTCATTCCCATCCTGATCGGGATGCCCGTCGCTTCCTATATCTTCTCCCAGGCCGAGACCATTCAGGACACGTGCGACAAGTTGGAGAAGTCATATGCGGCCCTGAGAGAGACGCATCACAGGCTGACCTTCGTGACCGGTCACGATCAGATGACGGGACTCCTTAGCCGCGGTGAATTCATTGGGCGAATGGAAAGACAGCGCGATGAGGGTGAATGCGACACGCTCCTCCTTATCGATCCGGATCACTTCTCCTTAATCAACGACAGGCACGGACATTCCAAAGGTGACGAGACCTTGGTCAGGATCGCGAAGGCGCTCGTCTATGTAACGCGGCCGGGCGACTCGATCGGTCGCCTTGGCGGAGAAGAATTTGGAGTTCTGCTGCGAGATATCCGCAAAGAGCAGGCTATAGTCATCGCCGAGAACATGCGCCGTCAAATCGAAGGGATTCCTTGGATCAAGGAACGGCGAGACGATGTGAAGGTGACCGTCAGCATCGGGGGCGCCGAAATCGGTCGTAACGCCCATGCTGAGGACGTTCTTCGTGCTGCGGGCCGATGTCTGTTTGAAGCGAAACGACGTGGACGCAATCGTGTGTCGTTCGAATGTGAACTGGGTAGTGTCGAAGTCTCGAAAATCCGCCGCTTATAATCGAGCCGTTGTCGGACTAGGCGATCCCCTTTTCCGTACTGTCGCTCAAAAATCCCGGTCGTTCACAATCTGTAGCTTGTCGTTGGCCTCTATCAACTTCAGGCCAAACCATCAGGACTGACGGGCCGGCTGTCCGTCCGCTCAAGTTGTGACCGTGAGCCCGCACCGCCGTGACAGGATACTCAACCCCGGATTTTGATAGCCAGCATCAATTCTGCGCTGTCGGCCGTGGGGAAGCCTGCGCAAGCGGCCAAGGGCGAGCCCATTCCCGCAGTTAACCCGAAGAGGTCCGTGTTTCCCGACCACATAATCTGCTTGGAGGACGGAAGAAGTTCAAGTCGCTCAAGCGGCATCTCAACGTCCACTACGGGCTGAGCCCTGAGGACTATCGAACCAAATGGGTTTGACGCGGGATTATCCGATGGTGGCACCGAACTATGCAGCTCAACGGTCTGCGCTCGCGAAGTCATCGGGCCTCGGCCGTAAGGCCGTTGCGAAACACGCCTCTAAGCCAGCCGCCAAGAAGCCTGCGAGTCGGCCGCCGAAGTCCTGAAGTATTCCACCGCAACGCCGTCTCCACGGAGGTATGGCCTTGACCCAGCCGTCATGATGGTGACGCAAATTAGAAGGCGGATCGGGTGGGACCCGGTCGATATTCCCAAGACGCTCTGCGCGGCCTTCGACCGGGCTTTGTTTTGGAGCTTTGATCGGATCGAGCCAATGGCGCGACTACGGCGTCGGCTGCATCCCGTGTAGCGCGATATCCAGGATACCTTCGGTCGTACAGATCGAGAGAATCCCTAGCCCCACTATTGTCCACGACTGTGCTAACGCGGATCTCGCTCGGCGCGAAAGGCGATGCCTTTCCATGGTGCGATCCAAGTGTGTGTACTGCGAGGAGCGAAACCCGGCGAAAGGTTTAAGCCGCCTTAGGTTGTCATGATCTCACCTTGCGACGGGCCGGCAAATAGAAGGTTTGCCCTTTTCAGAAGCGAGCCCGCAACACTTGAGCAGTGCTGCTATCAAGTAATCGACTGCCATGTCAGTTTAGGTGACACGACAGACTTAGGGTGACGAGATAAGCTAGCAAACCGATACTCGTCATGGCCTCGACCTTCCACAATAGTGCTTACCTGCGTAGGGCGCAAACTCGGTCCCGAAGAGAAACTCAAATCCAAACTGACCGATACAAACTGGAGCATGATGCAATATCCCCTTGCTGGAAAATTTCGGCCGCGGTTAACGAGCGCAAATGGGAGAATGGCGATACGTCCGGGTTATCAGACGCGCAAAACGACTACGCCAATCGGAACTAAGCGCGGCACCTGGCGGGGAGGGCGCAACTCTACCAGCCTAACCGGAGGGCGTTGAGAGACACGTCAACACGGTGCAGGAGCAATATACGCGCTTGCTACGGAAACGGAGCCTTGAGTCCCAACTCGCCGTGGGGAACGCCAGCCGTCAGATCCGGTCGGCGTTCCTAATTTCCGAGTGACTGAAGACGACAGCGCCGTTGTCCTTACGCACTTCAACGGTCACAATTCCATCATCTCCCTTTCGGGTTTGGAACATGGACGTCGCGTAGTCTTTCGCGGTTTTCTCGGCATCGAAGGTCACCTTGTCGACAATGCCCTGTCGTCCATACCATATGACGGTGTAGGCCACGGGTTTCCTCTATTCATTCCCCAAAGCTCGTAACCAATGCTTCTAAGATAGCCGCCCCGGAAGCCAGCGATCAAGCCGAACTTTCCTCGCCGCACCAGACAGACCACTGTGCGCCGATATCCCCTGCCTGCATAGACCGAGTTGGGAGTTAGATGGAATTAGAACGCCTTCAGACCGTAATAGAGGGATTGTGCGGGGATTGCCCCCTATGGCCGAAGGCGTGGCGCCCCTTGAGCCCTGAGCCTCAGCCTTCGGCTTGCCACGAAACAGCGGCCCGGCCATGACGTTCTAGATCACCGTGCGCCACGGGCAGCGCCTCGGTCCGGAACACGAAGCCGATGCGCGGATCGATACCCTTGACAGGCGCGTCAATACGCGGACCGGGCCGGCAGGCCGGTGACGAGGTTGAGCGTCGTCGACTTGCCGCAGCCGGTCGGGCCGACGACGGCGACGAACTCGCCGCGCTCCACAGTCATGGTGAAATCTCGGATGGCCGTCAGCGACTTGCCGGGTGAGGGAGAGGAAGCTGCGGCTGACATGGATCAACTCGATCACCGGAGCAGTCTTTTCGACAGCCATGATGAGCAAACTCCAGTAGCCTGCGAGCGCCGCGCTGGGATCGCCGGGCCAGGAAAGGGCGCCGGCGCAGGTCGAAATCGCGCCGGGATTGTCAGCGACTTCGCGTTGTTGACGAATTCGTTGGTATAGGTCCTGAAAGGTCGATCTCGCCCTGCAGATCCTTCGAGAAGGCCGACAGCACGGTCAGAACTGTCTCCGGTCCGCCACTAAGGCATCACGCCGTCGGGGGTGAACTCGCCTTACCGGCGCAAAATAGCCGCCGCCAAGTCCTCCCGGCGGCGGGCTTTCGTTTTGGAGCGGCTGGCTGTCTAGTTTCGGTTCTGCCACTGGGTAGTCATCCGCTCAAAAACGCCGTCCCTTAGAAGCAGGAGATGGACGAGCGCAGCACCAATGTGCACTAGCGCTACTCCGCAAAACGCCCAAAAGAGCGCACTGTGCAGAGCCAGCAGCCGGGCAGTTCCAAGCCACGGAATTTTCGGAGCGAACGGGATCGGCCAATACCCGAAAAGCTTGGGTGTCGACATGAATGGCATGGGCTGATGACCAAGCCAGCCTGTGGCAATCAAGGCAAGCAGACTGCCATACAATGCGAGGTGGACAGCCACCGCGGCCGGCCGCTGAGGTTGCGGTGCCCGCGTCACCAACCTGAAAGCCATCCTGCAAAGGCACAGGGCAAAAATTGCGACGCCGAGGGAAACGTGGGTTGGCATCCATCGCATCGCTAAGGCGCCGCGCTCGTTCATCGGCCCTAGCGTGATGACGATTTGCCAAACCAGTAGCCCGACCGTCAACCAATGCAAAAGCCGCAGCGGCCATGCCCAAGTACCTAGCCGGGGATACTCATTGTTGCTGCTTGTGCTTTGCAAGCCAGTCCTTCATTTCGGCGATTTCCTTGGTCTGAGCGTCAATGACCTTTTGGGCCATTTCCTTCGTCCAGGCGTTCTTCCCGTGCGCCAATTCGGCCTTGGCCATGTCGATCGCGCCTTGGTGATGAGGGATCATTCCGCAGACGAAAGCGACGTCAATGTCCTTCATCATCATGCCAGTCATCATGTTGGTCTGCATAGCGCCCATGCCGGCCATCATGTCCTTGTGAGCTGCGTCCATTTCCTCCGTCTGCATCCCGCCACCTTGGTGGCTCATGTCGATGGCAGCCCCGTTTTTTTTACAAGCTTCAGGCAGACCGTCCTCCTGCGCCATCGCGGCAATTGTAAGACTGCCCAGTGCAAGGGTGGCTAGGGCAATACCTCTGAACGCCATTGGTGTTCTCCTTCAAGCTGATGCGCGCAGTTGGATCTTCGAAACAATGGAAGGTAGATCGTCCAAACCTCTCGTCAACGCGCGTAGCCTGTAGCCACATGTCTGGCCAATCCCTCGGACGACCAGCGGCCTACGCAACTTAAAAACGTCGCTCCAGCATTTCGGATGTCGGATCGAAAACCTGGAAGACTTCCGCCGCCAGTTCATTCCGCTGTTCCTTGTCTTTCTTGGCTAACCAGCGCTCGTCGCACAGCGATCAAATACCCGCTGGAGCTTGTCCAGGTCAGCGGGCCAGTAGACACCACTGCAACGTGACATTGACATGGCCGCCGCCCTCGGCGCGGCAGCCTACTATAGCAAGCTTTGGGCGCGCGAAAAGAATACTTGTGCCATTGTGGAACGAACGCACGGCTTATTGCTTATCAAGGGAGCGGTCGGTCCCTTCAGGGATGTAGCCGTCTAGTGGCAACCTAAAAAGCCCGTCGCTTACGCTCATTAGCTGCGACGGGCTTTCTCGTGGAACCAAATTTGGCCCAATCGCGTTGCAGGCGACTGGGGACTTTTTCCTATGGCAGCAACTAAGCAAGAGCTTATCGAGCGCGCTCGGGCACAGAAGGAATTCGTGGTGCATTTCCTCACACGGGAAACTGGCGTCACCGAAGCCCAAGCGCGCGAACTCATCGATTTGATCGGTAACAATCCGAATTCGCTGCTTCGCGAGGCGCGGCTTCTCATGCAGGGCTAGCGACCAGCTCTAGACCAGTTGATGTCCCTGCCAGTGATCTCCCGCGCGGCCTTCAACGCTTCTATTAGCTAAGCCTTACAAAATGTTAATGTCAGTCGTTGCAAGCAGGCGCATACTGTGCATCTGCCCCGGCTCGGAACGGGGTAAGAGGCCGGCTTGCTCCCCACGTCCCCCACCCACCCCGCGACAGGCCGGGTCCGCCCTGTCCTAAGCTGGGCCCGCGGCGTCTCTCCGACTTCTCTGCCTGAACGGGGTGGGGAACATCGGGACGGGTATGTGGTTATAGGCTCTGCGGCACGGTTCGTTGTCCCAGTTCTAGCCGAGCCGTCTGATGGCAGCAATGGAGCCCGCTCGACCTCCCCACGCCCCGCTGCGGCGAGAAGCGTGTCGCGCTGACCTATTCGCCTGACGCGAGCCCTTTGCGTGCTTCCGCATAGGCGGCACAGCGCTTCAAGAAGATCAAAAGAGGGGATGAGGTTCGGACGTCAGTCCGACCCGAATGGACTCGAAGCTGACTTTTATCGGGTGTATCCTCTTCTCGTTGTTGCGTATCGGGGTAGAGGGTAAACGGATGCGTGGAAGCGAGCATAATGCTGTCCCGCTCAGGGCAGCGGGATACGGAATAGTCGAACCAGCCGAGGTCAGCATTCTTGCAAAGGCGGTGACTGATCACTGCTCAAGTCACAAGATCGAACGCGTGGATGAGCGCGAAAACGTCGCGATCAAACTCATGTGCTTGTTCGGACGCGGTGTGACTGACGCTGACCAGCTATTGGCAGAGCTCGAAAGGGTAGGCTAGGGCAACCTGGCGCTACTGGGCGCACCCGGCCGCCAAATCCTGTGTCACCATGATAGCGGCCGGGTCGCCTAGGGAGCTTCATCATTTTGCGAAGTCTGTGGGCTCGGGCGCTCTTCGACGCCGAACTCGTGGACGCTCGCGTTTCTTTCGTCAACGACACGGAACCAGCGCTTGTGGTCACTTCGGGCAGAAATTTGCCCTCCGGTGACTGCTTTGACGGCGCTCAGCGCGTCGGCAGCACGGGTCACGTGTCGCGCGAGGACAGTTTCACCCGCCATCTCTTCAACATGGAATTGTGGCATGCTCGGCTCCGTTTCTGGAGCAACCGTGCCCCGCCGGGAAGGTTCCAGCCTGACTCACGAAACCGTGACAGCCGGGCTCGGAATATGGCGCGCGGTGGCTCAATTCTGGCAGGCGCCGACCCGGCTCTGGATAGCAAAAGCCCGTCGCCAGGCTTTAGGGGGAACAGGCGACAGGCTGAGCGGCAAATCCCCAGTGACAGCTCGATGCGACCGCCTGCAGCTACAAACTGGCAGGGGATTGCAAATATGCTGACCCGCGAAGCTGCCTGGGAACGTTCCGTTGGGATGGAGCGTTCCCCGCGTGGAGGGGAGATCCGAACGGCGAGTTCCTGCGAGACCGGTATGTGCAACGATTACGAGCAGCACATTGCTTGGGCTGAATACTGTCGCATGATGGAGTCGCTCGCCTTGCAGATCTCCACCCATCAGAGTGAACTCGACCTCCCGCGAGCCGATGACATCCGCATCAACGACCCGGCCCCAATAATGCGCGTGGCCGGTGATGCAATCGAGCTGGCCTCGATGACATTCGGCTTCCCGGCGGCGGGTCCAAAAGGCGGGCCGGTGTTCAATTTTAGGTCTGAGAGGCGACACTTCGCAAACAGCAGGCGCTGTCTTGTGCCGGCATCGGCCTTCTTCGAGTTCACCGGAACGAAGTACCCGAAGGCAAAGCACCGCTTTACTCTCAACGGCGCCCCGTTCATGGCAATCGCGGGGCTTTGGCGCGAAGCGGCCGGCAACAACCCGCCGTCATTCACCATGCTGACGACCGATCCTGGCCCGGACGTTGCGCCCTATCACAGCCGTCAGGTCGTAGTTCTTCAACCGAAGTACTGGTCCGCCTGGCTGAACCTGACAAAGCCGGAAGGTGAGTTGCTGCGGCCGCTTCCACCCGGATCTCTTTCAGTTGAGACGGTTCGTCCAGAGGCACAGTGACCATTCTGCCGCTTTCCATCATCGAGACCTGTCTGTCGTGTAGTCGGTCATTCGCCTCCGCCGCAACCATCCGACAGATTCCAAACATCGACGATCTGTTCGGCCGTGAAGCCGTGCTCGCGGATCAGGTACTTGGCCAGCCCGCCATACACACTCCAGCGCCAGCACTGGCAGCAGCACGGTCCTTTTTCGTTGGAGTTGGCCATGGCAAAGTCGTAACGGCGCTGTTCGTCGGCAGTGAGTTGCCGATCATAGTAGTGGATCATCTGCTGCGCGGTGGCGGCCCGAATGTCGTATGGATCCTGCGGGATCATCGTGATGGCGCGGTATTTCACCAGGCCCTTTACCTGCTCGGTATAGCGTTTCATCTCCATCGGGCTGCAGCACGAGCCCGTGATCCGCGACATCGTCGGCATGGTCGCGATCGACGCCGTGAACTTGGGGGAGCAGGTGGCGTTGCCGTTCTGGCTAAGATCTTGAAAACGGCTTGCCAGGCCGGCCTCGTCCTGGGCCTGTGCCGCAGTCTTGAATCCCGGCAGTCTAGGCATCGCCGTGGCGGCGATGACGCCCAAAACGATCTTTCGCCGATTTGGGGTCGCGTTCATTTGCTGGTCCTCGCCTGTTCGAGCAGTTTCTTCAACGTCACAAGGTCGGTTGCGCCCGGAAAGATCTGGTCGCCGACAACGAAGCCTGGCGTGCCGGTGATCCCCAGCGCCTGCGCTAATTCCGTGTTGCGGTCGATCGACGCCTGGATATCGGGCTGCTGCATGTCGGTCTTCATGCGCTCGACATCGAGGCCAGCATCGGCGGCGATCTTAAGCACAGCTGCCTCCGTCACTCTGGTCTTGGAGCGGTAGAGCGCTTTGTGAAACGCGGCGTACTTGCCTTGCTTATCGGCTGCCAGCGCAGCTTTCGCCGCGAACACCGAATCCGGGCCAAGGATGGGAAACTCCTTGTAGACGATCCTGAGTTGCGGATCGCCGGCCACGGCCTGATCCATAATCGGTGCCATCAGCCGGCAATAAGGGCAATTATAGTCGAAAAATTCGACCAGGGTGACATTGCCCTCGGCGTTGCCGCCCACCGGGCTTTGTTTGTCACGCAAGAGGTCGTCCGCCCGCGCCTTGAGCACCTGCTTTACTTGGGCTGCCTGCGCTTGGCGCTGGCGCTGGTCCAGACTCCGCAGTGCCTGCACGAGAACCTCCGGATGGGCCAGGATATAGTCATGTATCCGCTGATCGAGCTCGTCATGGGACGTTTCGCCCGCCGCAATCGCCGGTTCCCGAGCGCCGGGATCGAGCAGGAACCATCCCGCCAGGCCAGCAATGAGCAGCATGCGGACGATGCCGCGAGGACGGCTTGCCTGTCTTGCCGTGCTGAACATGCGATTTTCCCCTTATATTGCCGGTTGAGTGGTCCTGTCTCACAGCAGGTTCCGCAATCTTGCCAGCCAGCCTTTCTCCGGCTCGGTGTGCGGTCGTTCAAGGTTGTTGGTGAGCGCGTTGATCATGGTGACGAGATTGACTGGGGCAAAGTTCAGGCCGTGGAAATTCGCGCGCCAATGGCCCTCCTTGTCGATCACGTGCGTGACGATGCCGTGCATCTGGTAGCCATCGTCGGTCAGCGTGAATTTGTGGCCGAAGGCTTCGGCAAGCTTGCGGGTCGCGTCCTCGGATTGATCCTGCGTCGTGGTCAGGAACAGCCAGTTGGCCGGATCGAGCCCATGCGCCGGCCCATAGGCGCGCAGCACGTCGGGCGTGTCCCGCTTCGGATCGGTGGTGACAGTCACGAAAATGACCTGGCCCTTCATCGGCGTGGCGTTCACCATCTGCTGCACCTCCGCGAGCTTCTCGGCATGGAGCGGGCAAACGTCGGGACACGAAGTGTAGACAAAGTGCAGCACCACCACCTTGCCGCGCAGGTCGGCGAGCCGCACGACGGCTCCATCGGCGGCGCGCAGCGTGAAATCGGGGGCCGGCTTGTCGATCGCCTGAAAGTACTTCTCGTCGTCTTTCAGCAGCTCATTGACCTCGTCCAACGAATGCGCCCGCGCGCCACCAGGGATGAAGCTGGAAGCCAGCACCGCTACGGCAACAAGCCCCCGCAGCATCGGCCCCCATCCATTCCAGGTCGACAAGACTCCGCACGCTCTGGTTCGCAAAAGCATCGGTTATTTCCCTTCTCGGTTCGCGGCGATAAGGCTGCGGATGAACTCGGTCATCTCGGGCGAGTCCCACTCGGCCGGGCCAATCAGGCGGCCGATCTCCCTGCCGCTGCCATCGATCAGCAGGGTCATCGGAAGACCGGGCGCGCCGAGCGTGAACATCGCCTTGGCCGAGCTGTCGATGTTGAGGGCAAGATGCGTGACCCCGGTCTCGGCGAAGAATTTCTTCACGACATCGGGTCCCTTCCGGTCCATCGACAGCGCGACGACCTCGAAGTCTGGCCCGCCGAGCGTGGCCTCGAGGCGGTCGAGCGTCGGCATTTCCTTCCGGCAGGGGGCACACCACGTCGCCCAGATATTGAGCAGCACTAGTCTGCCGGAATAATCCTCGAGCGTTTTCTGCTTGCCCGCCCCGTCGGTGAAGCTGATTGCGGGTAAGGTGGTGGGCGTTTCCGGAACGACAAAATCCGACGTCGGCCCGGCCGCCGCCGACCCCGCAACCAGCAGCAGCGCGAGCGCGATGGCAAGGTTGGAAGACGTCATGGCTCCCTCACTCTGTCGCATAGACGGTCGGCGCCTTGCCGTCCTTGGTGAAGGCGTAGATAGTCCAGGTCTCGCTCTTTTCGCCGCCCATGCCGGGCGCGCCAGCCGGCATGCCAGCCAGCGTGATGCCCGCGATGGCAGGTCGCTCGGTCAGAAGCTTCTTGACGATCTCGACAGGCACCAGACCGTCGACCACATAACCGTCGACCATCATCGTATGGCAGCCTTCGAGGTCGGCGGGCACGCCGGCATCGCTGCTGATCTGAGAAAGATTGGTGACCGGCTTGATGTCTACCTTGAAGCCGTTTCGTTCGAGATAGTCGGCATAAGCCTCGCAGCAGCTGCATTGCGGGTTCTTGTACATTACCGCGTCAATCGTCGCGGCGAGGGTCGGCAGCGGCATGGCGATCGCGAGGCCGATGGCGGTGAGGGCATAAGTCAGTTTCATAGTCGGTTCTCCTTTGAAGTTGCTAAGCGAAGGATCAGGTCACCCGGAAGACGGTCATCAGGCCTGCCATCTGGTGGTCGGCGACATGGCAGTGCAGCATCCAGTCGCCGGGATTGTCCGCGACGAAGGCACATTCGACCGTGTCTTTCGGCGCGAGCAGCACCGTGTCCTGCCATTGCCGGTGCGGCACCGGCGAGCCGTTGCGGGCAAGGATCGACAGGCTGAACCCATGGACGTGCATCGGATGCCACCAGGCCGTCTGATTGCGAATCGTCAGGTGGCAGGTGATGCCTCGTCGCAGCGTGAACTGCGGTACCATGCCGGCGTGACCGTCGCCGGTCATCGACATGCCGTTGATCGCCCAGGCAGCCGTGCCGTTCATGCCCATGTTCATGCCAGACATGCCCATCATCCCGCCGACGCCCGCGAGCTTGCCGCCGCCCATCATGCCGCCTTGCAGAACGATCTCCTGTCGCAGGGCTTTGGCGAGATCAGGCTCCGGCAGGGGATTGCGCGGTAGCGCAGTGGGCCGCTCCAGGGGATGCACCCTGAGCGGTGGCGCCTTGTCATAGGCAAGCGTGGCCAGCGTGTAGGCAAGGCCGTCGTAGAACTCGTCGATTACGCGATACCGGCGACCCGGTTTGCCTTGCATGTGCAGCGCCATGTCGACGCGCATCGCCGGCCCCAGCACGACGCGGCCGTCGTCCGGCTCGTGCGGCTCGCAAGGTTGGCCGTCAACCGCCAGGATGACCGGCCGGTGGCCTTCAAAGCGCAGCGCCATCATGCGGGCAAGCGCGGCATTGGCGAGCCGCAGCCGGATGCGCTCGCCAGCGCGCACACCGTGATCGGCCGGTGCCGAGCCATTGATGGTGACGAGGTTGCCGATCCGACCTGACATCGTCGCATCCATCGCGCTGCCGAAGCCACCGGAGATCTGGCCATCGGCGGCTAGCCGCCAGTCCTGCAGCAGCCAGATCAGATCGCGGTCGAATTCGACAAGCTCTGCCTCCTCGACAATGAGCGCGCCCGCAAGGCCTCGACCGAGCTGCACCAGGCTGTCGGCATGCGGATGATACCAGAAAGTGCCGGCATCCGGCGGCGTGAACTCATAAGTGAAATTTGCTCCCGGCGCGATCGGGGGCTGGGTCATCCCGGGCACCCCGTCCATGGCGTTTGGTAAGCGGATGCCGTGCCAGTGAACGGTGGTGTCCTCGGCCAACCCGTTCTCTACAGTGATCCGCACCGGCCGGCCTTGCCGTAGGCGCAGCACCGGGCCGGGAATGGTGTCGCTGTAGGCCCAGGTCGGAGTGGATGGGCCGCCGGGACCAGTCAGTCGCGCCTGGCTTGGCGCCGCCCTCAAGGTCCGTTCGTCGATGGCGGATCCGCGGGCGGGACGTATTGGCAGCGACATGGCAGCCCCTGACGCTGCAGCGAGAAAGCCGCGACGCGACAGCAAAAGACTTGAACCGGAATTCATTTATGCGCTCTACGATCTCGATCTACGACGGGCATTGCGGCATGAACCGGATTGCCGTGCGCGCCCGCATCACGATCGTGTGCAAAGCGGGCGATCAGACGCCAAGGATCAGCCGCTGTGCGGCCGATACGGCATCAGATGAGAGCAGTGGGTCGGGGAGGGGATGGGTCGGGCAGGGAACTTCGCCCGCGAAGAAGGGGAGTGGGCAGCGCCCGGAGCTGCTGCATGCCCGGCACGATCATCACGGCCGGATCCTGCGGCAGCACCGCGAGAACGGGGGCGATGCAATCCGGCGGACAATGCATCGGGCCAGTTTTGCCGCTTGTGTCCTTGCACGCCTTGCAGTCGTGGTGCATGGCGCCGTCAGCCATCTTGCCCATTCCGTCAGCGGCCGGCATCGCCATGGCGTTCTCGCTTGCCATCCTCGATGACATGACGCTTGCCTGGGCGACAGACAGGCTGAACCCGGCGGTCAGCAAGACCGCGAGCAGCATGGCCAGGAGGTGTTTTGGCGACAATCGAGCCATTGTCGGCCTAGCGTAGGGCAAAGTCCGGCTTTTGCAAGTCGCAACGTTGACCGAAAATTCATTGACAAAAGCGGCGTTCACTCGCCTCCTTAAGTGTTCTCTAATGTACGGAGGCAGCAATGCCATACACGTATCGATGCAGAGATTATCCGGGGATGGAGGCTTGTCCGGGGAGCTTCACGGCAGAGAGCGCGGAGGAAGTCATGAAGCATGTCGAGCTTCACGCGAAGTCTGCCCATGACGAAGACCCCAATCAATGGTCCCAAGAGGATCGGCGGCAGTTGCAAGCGCTGGTGATCGCCAGCTAGGCCTCAGCGCCGATGACCGTAAGGCTGTCGGCATATTCACTCGGCTGGCGCGAGATCGGCGATCGCAGATTTTCGGCGATCTCGACGGACGGTGCTCTTCGGTCCGCGATTGTAGCAGCCCGTCGCGCCTTTTTGGTCGACTCTTTCGCCCAAATGCAACAAGGGTTGAGGGGCGCCGGTTAATTCGCCGCCCATAGACTTACCAGGGTGACTGCTGCGTACCTCGCCGCCTTTCCAAGGCCGACTAAAACCACGAACAAGGCGAGCCGGACCCGTGCCGCGCCTGCCACGACGGTGAAAGCATCTCCGACCACTGGCAACCATGCGAACAAGAGCGTCCACGCGCCATAGCGGCGAAACATGCAGCTCGCCCGCTCAAACTGCCGGGGGGTGATAGGGATCCAGTGCTTCGACTGGAGCGCGTCGATCCCCCGCCCCAATATCCAGTTCACAACTGAGCCCAGCGTGTTGCCGAAGGTAGCAACCGTAAAGAGTAGGGCCGGATCGCCCCGACCGGTCGCCAATAGGCCAACAAGCACGGCCTCAGACGAAACCGGCAGCACAGTCGCGGCGAGGAAGGCGCTGACGAACAGCGAACCGTAGACTGCCAGCCCAGTCACTATGAAGGGCCGATTATGCCCGCACGTCGACGATACCCATCATGCCGAGCTGTTCGTGCTCGAGGAGATGGCAGTGATACATGCGCTGGCCTGGTCGCTCCTGGCGCAGCAGAAGACGTACCGTCTCGCCGCGCGCCACATTCACTGTGTCCTTCCAAGCCAGATAGGGTGGTTTCGTGACCTTGCCGCCGCGCTCGTGCTCGATCACCTGGAACTGCGTGCCGTGCAAATGGAACGGGTGATCCATGTCGGCTTGGTTGACGATCTCCCAGAGTTCGGTCTGACCAGCCTTAGAGACAATGTCGATACGGCCCATGTCGAAGGCCTTGCCATTGATCAGGAACCCCATCTGCCTATCGGTGGCAGTCATGGTCATGGTTTCGGTCAACACGAGGCGCCGGCTGGCGGTGGGGTTCCCGAGCTGAGCGATCGGCCGCAGTCGCTCGGGAATCGGGGGCACGGGCCCGGCAGGATTGTCTGAAACATCGACTGTGAGCAGCGTCAGCCCGGCATCGGCTGGACGGCCTGGGCCCATCCAGCCGCGGTCGTAGTCTAAGGTGTATAGCGTAACGGGGCCTGACTTCTCGAAAGATACGACAAGTTCAAGACGCTCCGCCGGGCTGAGCAGGATCTCCCTTGCTGCCACCGGCGCCTCCAGCAGCCCGCCGTCGCTGCCGATGATGGTCATCGGCGCGCCATCGAAAGCGAGTTTCAGGTAGCGCGCATTGGTAGCATTATAAAACCGAAAACGCCGTTTCGCGCCCATTGCCACCGAGAGCTTCGGGTTCTTCTGCCCATTGACCAGTACGTGGTCCCCGACGCGGCCGTTCATCAGGTCCGTCATAGTGTTTTCGGGCATAGAGCCGTCGGAAGCGAGCCTGAGGTCGGTGAACACGAGCACGGTGTCGCCATATTCGGCCGGCACGGGATCGGTTTTCGCCTTGACCACGAATGCGCCAGCCAAGCCGCGATAAACCTGCTCGGCTGTCTTGCCGTGTGGATGCGGATGGTACCAGTACGAACCGGCCGAGCCTTCCGGCAGGTCGAAGACGTAGACGCGGTCCGCCCCCGCGGCCACAGGGTCCATCGGATTGCCGTCCTGGTCGGCCGGTACCGGCATGCCATGCCAGTGGATTGTGCTTTGCTCGCCCTCGATCCTGTTGGCGAAGGCGATCTCGACCCGATCGCCTTCATAGGCCTCGATCAGCGGCCCGGGGCTCATACCGTTATAGGCAAGGATCGGCGTGTCCAGTTCTTCGGCGAAGCGCGCGACGGCGGGTTCCGCCGTCAGCTTTGCCTTGAAAAGGCCGGGGGTGCTGGCCTCGTTGGCAAGCAGTGGCAAATTGCGCAGCGCCTCGCCCTCGGGAAGCGCGACGGCGCCTTTCGCCATGGCGCCCATGTCGTGCCCGGAATGGCCACCCATATCCATGCCCGGCATGGAGTCAATGTTGGACATGTCGTCCATCTTCGTTTGCGCCAGCGCCGTGGAACTGGCCAGAGTAGCCAGGCTTGCCACCAGAAATTCGCGTCGATGCATGTACTTGTCTCCTAGGCCGAAATTCGGCGCGTCTCGAGTACGCGCAGTGTTCAGAAGGCGTGACGATGCCGGGCACCGTCGACAGCGGCTTGCCGACGCTTGCGGGGCCTGGCTGGTCCAGCGTCGTGCCCGCTGGAAAGGTCTTCGATGATCGGACAATGCGGCCGATCATCCCCCTGACAGTGCTCAGCCAAATGACGCAGCGTCTTGGACAGATCGCGAAGCTCGCGCATCTTCCGCTCGAGTTCCGCGACATGCTCCAGGGCGATACGCTTGACATCGGCACTGGTGCGTGATCGGTCGCCCCAAAGGGCGAGCAGATTGGCCATCTGGTTTACCGAAAAGCCGAGATCCCGGGCGCGCCGAATGAAGCGTAGGGCATGAATGTCGCTGTCCGAATAGACGCGATAGCCGGCGTCGGTTCGGGCGACATTGGGCATCAGGTCAATTGACTCGTAGTAGCGGATCATCTTGGCCGAGACACCTGACGCGGCTGCGGCTTCACCAATGTTCATGACTGATTTCCTTTCTTTCAATCTCTGCGACGCCTGCAGCTGAACGCTTGGTAAACAGGTCTGCACATTTCTGTCACGCCGCTAAGGCTTTCCCGGAAGCTTGTTTGGCTTGTGATCCATCGTGCAGCGGTGCGCGGAAGCGTCTGAGGCGCAATGCATTGGTCAAGACAAAGACGCTCGAAAGAGCCATTGCGCCAGCGGCGAGCATCGGAGACAGAAGCGTCCCGTAAGCTGGATAGAGCACGCCGGCGGCAACCGGGATCAGCGCAATGTTGTAGGCAAAGGCCCAGAACAGATTCTGACGAATGTTACGGATCGTTGCCTTAGAGAGCGCGATCGCATTCGCCACGCCGCGAAGATCACCCGACATCAAGACGACGTCGGCGCTTTCTATGGCGATGTCCGTACCTGTTCCGATTGCAATGCCGACATCCGCAGCGGCGAGTGCCGGTGCGTCATTGATGCCGTCGCCAACGAAGGCAACGATGGCGCCCTGCCGGCCAAGCCGCTTCACGGCTTCGACCTTGCCATCGGGCAGCACCTCGGCAACAATTTCGTCGATACCGATATGCCGTCCGATCGCCTCCGCCGTGCGGCGGTTGTCGCCGGTCACCATGGCTACCCGAAGACCAAGCGCATGCAGCGCCTCGACCGCCTTTGGCGTCGACGCTTTGATCGAATCGGAAACCGCGATGATCGCGGCAAGCTTGCCGTCGATGGCGGCGTAGAGCGGGGTCTTGCCCTCGTCGGCAAGACGCGTTGATGCCGCGGCAAAAGCCGAGATGTCCAGGCCCAGCCGGGTCATCAATCGGTCCGCGCCGATTGCGAGCTTGCGGCCTTCGATCGTTGCACTGACGCCGAAGCCGGGGACGGCGTCGAAATCGTTGACATCGGCAAGCACCAGGCCGCGACGTTGGGCCGCTCGCACGACCGCCTCTGCGACCGGATGCTCAGAGCGAGCCTCGACGGAGCCGACAAGCCGCAGCACGTCCGCTTCATTGAATCCATCTGACACGATGAAATCCGTCAGGTCGGGTCGACCCTCGGTGAGAGTGCCGGTCTTATCGAGCGCGATGACCGTGGCGTCACGCAGCGTCTGCAGTGCATCGCCTTTGCGGAAGAGCACACCCAATTCGGCAGCGCGTCCAGTGCCGACCATGATCGAGGTAGGCGTGGCGAGGCCCATTGCGCACGGGCAGGCTATGATGAGCACCGCGACCGCGTTGACGAGCGCGAACGAGAGGGCAGGGTCCGGCCCGAAGAAGAGCCAGGCCGCGAAGGTAAGCACGGCAGCCGCGATGACGGCTGGCACGAACCAGGCCGTGACTTTGTCCACGAGCGCCTGAATCGGCAGCTTTGCGCCTTGGGCAGCTTCGACCATGCGAATGATCTGGGCAAGCAGCGTCGCCGCGCCGACCTTGGTGGCGCGGAAGGAAAAGCTGCCGGTCTTGTTGATCGTGCCGCCCACGACTTCTGCGCCGATGCCTTTGGCGACAGGCAGCGGTTCGCCGGTCATCATGGACTCGTCGATAAAGGACGACCCTTCGACGATCTCGCCATCGACGGCTATCTTTTCGCCCGGCCGCACCATGACCATGTCACCCACCCGAACTTGGGTGACTGGCACTTCGACTATAATGCCATCCCTGACGACGCGCGCCGTCTTGGGCTGCAGGCCCACGAGCTTCTTGATGGCGTCGCTGGTCCTGCCTTTAGCTTTGGCTTCCAGGGTACGGCCTAGCAGGATGAGTGTGACAATCACGGCCGCCGCTTCGTAGTAGACGTTCGCTGTCCCGGCCGGCAACACATTGGGCATGAAGGTCGCGACAAGCGAGTAACCCCAGGCGGCTCCGGAGCCGAGGGCGACAAGGGCGTTCATGTCCGGCGCGCCCCTGAGCAACGCCGGCATGCCTTTGCGGAAAAAGCGCAAGCCGGGGCCTAACAGGACCATCGTGGTGAGGACGAATTGCAGGCGCCCGTTCCAGTCGCCAAGGGTCATCATTACCCAGTGATGGAACGCCGGCACGAGATGAGACCCCATTTCGAGAACGAAGACGGGTAGCGTCAGCAGGGCCGCCCAGGTCAGCGAACGGCTAAGCGCTTGGATTTCGAAGGCGCGTCCATCGCGCTCGCGGTCCTGTCCCGCATCCGACAAGATCTGCTGCGCCTTGTAGCCGGCCTTGGCCACTGCGCTTTCAAGCGTTGCAGCCTTCACTGAACCCGCCACGATCCGGACGGTCGCGCGCTCCGTTGCCAGATTGACAGTGGCGTCAGTGACGCCGGCCACAGTCCTCAGCGCCTTCTCGATGCGAGCGACACATGAGGCACAAGTCATTCCCTCGACCGCAAATTCGAGTGTGTTCGTGCGCGCCTGGTAGCCGACGGCCGATACCGCTGCGATCACGGGAGCAAGATCCGGCTTAGCGGCAAAGGTCACCTCGGCTTGCTCCGTCGCGAGATTGACCGATGACGACCCTACACCGGGGGCTGAGGCGATCGCCTTTTCGACGCGCCTGACGCAGGAGGCGCAGGTCATGCCTTCAATGCCAAGCTGGATCACGAGATCGGAATCGGATCCGGCTGGTGCGTCGCGAGTGATGGCGTTCATATTCCGCAACTCCATTTTTGGTGTTGCAGCGACAGATAAAGGTTCCAGTGATGGGAAGGTCAAGAGCTAAAATTTTGCCTGGGATCGTCTAGGCTAGTTCCGACCGAGGAACCGCCCCTTGACCTTACCATCATGGGAAGGCCCATACCTGTTCGCCAGATGCGAAAAAGGAGAACTGCAATGCTGAAACTGAAAGTTCCTGACATGAGCTGCGGCCACTGCGCCAGTACGATCGAAAAGGCGGTAAGAAGCGTCGATCCTGCCGCGCACGTGACGGTCGATCTCGGGTCATCCACAGTGGCTGTCGAGACCGAAGCGGACGAAACGGCGATTCGCGATGTCATCAAGACTGCAGGCTACGACAACGAAAAAGCAGCTGCTTAAGCGAACCCGGCTGGGCCCGGCACGGATCATAAACGTGCCGGCCGCGTTCATTACACCATTTAAGCTGTGCCGCCCGATGCCATGAGGCGGAAATCAAGGGCGGACACATGCTCATCCAACCGATCGACTATTTCCTCGTTGCCTGGTTCGCATTGGCGGGAGCATCGACGCTCTATGTCGGCTTCGACCAGTATCGCAACAATCCCGAGCCGGTGGTGATGAAATGGGGGTTCATCCTTGTGACGCTCTATATGGGCCCGCTCGGGCTGCTGCTCTATGTGCTCGCCGACAAGGAACCGCGCCCGGGCGAGCATGAGGCCTTCACAAAACCCCTTTGGAAGCAGGGCGTCGGCTCGACCATCCATTGCGTGGCGGGCGATGCCACCGGCATCATCCTTGCCGCAGTCGTCACCGCCACGCTCGGCCTGCCGATGTGGCTCGACCTGATCGTCGAATACCTCGCCGGCTTTGCCTTCGGCCTGTTCATCTTCCAGTCGCTGTTCATGAAATCGATGATGGGCGGCAGCTATTGGGAGAACGTCAAGAAAAGCTTCCTGCCCGAATTGATCTCCATGAACTTCATGATGGCCGGTATGGCGCCGGTCATGAGCTTCCTGATGATGGGCCGCGACATGCGCGCCATGGAGCCGACCGAGCTGCTGTTCTGGGGGGTGATGTCGGTCGGCGTCATTGCCGGCTTCGCGCTGGCCTATCCCGCCAATGTCTGGCTGGTCGCGCGCGGCCTGAAGCATGGGCTGATGACCGAGCGCTCGGCAGACACCGGAAAGGACAACCGAGAGCCGGCTGCCGAGATACAGCACGCGCAGATGCAGATGCAGCAGGCCAACGCCAGTGGCCATGCCCATCAGGAGCACGGGCACAATATGGGCCCACACAAGGGCAGCGGAGGCCACCAGATGCGGTCGGACGCGACAACGCCGCAGATCGCGGCGCTCGGCGTGGTGTCGCTGATTGCCCTCGGCGTCGGCATGCTAGCTCCGGCGAACTGGCTGAACCTGCGACTGTCGGCCCGCGACGTCGGCGGCGCGATCATGCCGCCCGGCATGATCATGGACCGCGACACGCCGGCCGACGCGATGCGCGACATGGCGGCGGCCGATCCGCGCTTGGTGAGCGCATCCTATGGCCTTTCGGCCAAGGGAGACCAAGACCTGCCGTTCCGGATGGACAACGGCGTGAAGGTGTTCGAGCTGAGACCCTCGGTGGTCCGCTGGCAGATCCTGCCGGATGTGACGGTCGACGCCTATGCCTATAACGGCCAGATCCCGGGCCCGCGCATCCATATCCGTCAGGGGGATCGCATCAGGGTCAACGTCACAAACGATTTGCCGGAAGAGACGACTATTCATTGGCATGGGATGATCCTGCCCAACCAGATGGACGGGCCGGCTGAGATAACGCAAGAACCGATCGAGCCAGGCGGTAAGTTTTCATACGAGTTTACGGCCACGCAACACGGCACCTATTTCTATCATCCGCATGCCAAGCCAGACCGCACGCAAGCGCTCGGGCTCTATGGGGCTCTGATCATCGATCCTGCCAATCCAGCAGACGAAGTGGCGGCCGACCATGACTACGTCGTCCAGCTCCAGGAATGGCTCAAGCGCGAGCGGCTGACATATCCGTCGATGCCGATGGACGGCGGCATGCCGAATTTTTTCACCATAAATGGCAAAGCCTACCCAGCAACCGACACGATCCGCGTCAAGGTCGGCGAGACCCTGAAGGTCCGCTTTATCGGCACCAACAACGGCTTCATCCATCCCATGCATATCCATGGAGGACCTTTCGAGGTGGTTGCCCGCGACGGGGAGACAATTCCCGCCTCCGCCCGCTTTCTTGCGGACACGATCAATGTCGGGCCGGGACAGCGCTACGATGTCGTCCGGAAGGCCCAGCGACCCGGCAAGTGGCTGATCCACTGCCATATCCCGCATCACACGACGAACAACAATGTCGAGGAGAAGGGCGGCGGCGGGCTGATGGTAGTCATCGACGTGAGCTGAAGTTATTTGCTGCTGTTCCATTCCGTTTAAAAATAGCGGCTGGCCCTCTCGAGGCTGTAGAAGAAAGACATCATGCTGAGCGTCCTTGCCGACCGTACTTATCGGCACCTATTCATGGCGCAGGTCACCGCGCTGGTCGGCACCGGTCTCGCGACAGTTGCGCTCGGCCTTCTCGCATTCGATCTCGCCGGCGAGGATGCAGGCGCGGTGCTTGGCACCGCACTTGCCATCAAGATGATCGCTTATGTCGGCGTCTCGCCGGTAGCGGCCGCTTTCGCCGAGCGGTTGCCAAGGCGGACCATGCTGGTGGCGCTCGATCTCGTGCGCGCCGGCGTTGCGGTGTTCCTGCCCTTCGTCACTGAGATCTGGCAGGTCTATGTCCTGATCTTCGTCCTGCAGTCGGCCTCAGCCGGTTTCACCCCGACGTTCCAGGCCACAATCCCAGACGTTCTGCCGGCCGAGAAGGATTATACCAAGGCGCTTTCCCTCTCACGCCTCGCATACGATCTCGAAAGCGTTGCCAGTCCGATGCTGGCTGCGGCGCTGCTTTCGGTGATCAGCTTCCATAGCCTTTTCTCGGGCACCGTCATCGGCTTCCTGGCTTCCGCCGCGCTAGTGGTTTCGGTGGTGCTGCCGAGCCCGAAACCATCGCAGCCACGCCGCATCTACGATCGCACGACGCGCGGCTTGCGCAACTATCTCGCGACGCCGCGTCTGCGCGGTTTGCTCGCCCTCAATCTTGCGGTGGCGGCCTCCGGCGCCATGGTGATCGTCAATACCGTCGTCCTGGTGCAGGGTCAGTTTGGCCTGTCGCAGCGCCAGGCGGCGCTGGCCCTCGCGGCCTTTGGCGGCGGGTCCATGATCGCTGCGCTCGCCCTGCCGCGACTGCTTGAGAAGATACCGGATCGGACGGCGATGCTAACGGGCGCGGCTATTCTGGTGGCCGGTATGTTCCTTGGGCCGCTTGTTGGTCGATATCCGCTGCTGCTGGCACTGTGGTTCGTGCTCGGGCTTGGCTACTCCATCGCTCAAACACCGTCGGGCCGCCTGATCCGCCGTTCCGCGGGCGCCGTCGACAGGCCAGCCTTGTTCGCCGCGCAGTTCGCGCTCTCGCATGCCTGCTGGTTGATCACGTATCCGATCGCCGGACGCGTAGGGGCGGCGTTGGGCTTGCCGTTCACCTATTTTCTGCTTGGCGCTATCGGCACCATCGCGTTGTTGGTGGCAACGGGATTGTGGCCGCGTCACGATCCCGACGTTATCGCGCACGTCCACGACGACCTGCCGCGCGGCCATCCACATATCGAGGATGCCCTCTGGACAGAGGCGGGTTACGAGCACGCGCACGGCTATGTCGTGGATGATCGGCACCCGAGATGGCCGAAGGCGAGCTGACGGGTGCGATGATCGGCGACACTGCCGCGTTCGGCGGATTGTTCCTGACCGCTTTCGCGGCGGCGACCATCCTGCCGCTGCAATCGGAGGCGCTGCTGGCCGGCTTGACCTTACGGGCGCCCAGCCGCCGGCCGCCCTGATTCTCGTCGCCACGGTCCACGGTAAAGCTGCCCAATGTCGACCGCGCCCAATTTGAAGAACGCTTGCATTGGTCGCGGGCAACCGCAAGCAGCTGGTTCATTTGACGTCGATGGCGGTTTCGGGCAGATCGGACATCATCGTAGTAAGTTCCATCGTCGACGACAGAGGGCTGTGCACCCGGTCCCATTTTCGCCTGTTTGGGCTGGCACAGATCGATACCGAAAGGGAAGGGCGAGCGCGTATGCGGCTGACGGGCACGATATTGGGCGCTGCGCTGCTGGCTTCGACCGCTGTCGCCGGGGCTCACCCGCACGTCTTTGCCGAGGCCAAGTTGGACGTGGAGGTCGAGGCGGGCCGGACCGTTAAAACGCTGAAGCACCTATGGCGTTTCGATGAACTCTTTTCCTCTACGGTTCTGATGGAGTTCGACAAGAACGCCGATCTCGTGCTCGACGCCAAGGAACTCGACGCCGCCGCACTTACCATCCATGCATCGCTTGCCGAATACAATTACTTCCAGATGGTCACCGTAGACGGCAAGGACGTGGCGATGGTGCCGCCCACCAGACTGAATACGAGCTATCAGAACCACCAACTCGTCCTGCAGTTCGAGACCCAGCCCAAAGCAGCGCTGCCGCTCGCAGGCAAGGTCAGCATCGGCGTTTATGATCCCACCTTCTATACGGCGATCGATTTCACGGACGATGAGAAGATCGCTGTAGCCGGACTGCCGCCGGGCTGTACGCGCGCGGTCGTGCGCCCCGATCCCAACATGGCGATCGCCCAAAACCAAAAGAGACTGACGGATGCTTTCTTCAGCGATCCGGCCGGCACTAATCTCGGCAAGATCTTTGCGACACGCCTCGAATTGACCTGCGTGTGACGGACTCCGCAGCTCGATGTTCCAGTACCTCGTCGAATTCCAGCGCACGATCTACCTGGCGCTCGCCGACCAGATCAAATTGCTGTCCAGCGGCGGTGACTGGCTGGGCTTCATGGCGTTCCTTCCGATGGGCGTCGTCTTCGGCGCCGCCCACGCGCTCACGCCCGGCCACAGCAAGGCGGTCTTGGCCACCTATCTTGCCGGCTCGAATGCCAAGGTCGCGCGTGGCCTGCTCGTTTCCATCACGTTGTCCCTCACTCATGTCACCATCGCCGTGATCATCGCCGCGTTTATGCCGGCACGGCGTTCATAACGCTGCCCAGCGGCCTCAGGGGACGGCTGTGGAAGCGTGTCGAGGAGGCCAGGGCCTCGAAGCCATCGCAGAGAGTGCCGAGCGCCTTCGCTGAAGATGTGGAATGGGTGAAGCCAGGCATCACCGGCCATGTGAAGTTCTTTCGCGGCGAGCATACGCTACGCCATGCGACACTGCAGGACTTTTGGGAAGAGTGATGTCGGCTGAAATTGTTGAGATAATTCAAGGCCTAGTGGACGCGGAAACTAAAGGCTGGGACGAGAAAGACATCGAGCCGTTCCTAGCCATGATCCATCCTGACATGGCGTGGCCATTTGCGCCGAACGCAGACGCGCAAATCGACTGGTGTTCGTCTTAGGTCGCTTCGACGAGGAGGCCTGGCGGAAAGGCTACAACGAGCTGTTTGCCGCCCATGACCTCATCCACAATCGCCGGACCACGGCTAAGATCGAAGTTGCCCCCACGGGAGACCGGTGGTCGACATCGACACCCTTTGGCGCAACAAAGCAACCGGTGCGGATTTTCGGTAGTGGGTCAGTTTGAAATTTCTATCGAGATGGATCGCCAAAGGTTGTCACGATAAGCCCGGCGACGCCAAATGCGCAGAGGTAGAGAATAACTCCGTATAACGCGACACGGCGTGCTGTACGTAAGCGAGGCGAGAAGAACTCAATCCTTGCCTTATTGATTCCTGGATGCTTGTACCATCGGATAATCCAGTCCTTGAGCGGACTATAGAGACCAACTGCCCACGTTATTCGAATAACTGCTACGACAACGGCTACCCAGCTTGCTGCCATAACAACGAAGCAGGTCGCGATTGGGATGATCAGTTGGGGATTGTCGGCCCATTCATACCGCAATGCTATCTCCGTTTTTTGTACGGACCGCGAGCCAGAGGTTTCTCTGCCTCTTTAGCCTCAATCAGCGCGACAATATCGCTGATTTCCCAAAGCTTGTCAGCAACGCCAGCAGCCATCGCTGGGGTAACGCGCAAAGTCTTATGAATGCGGACGAAGTTGCAATACATGAAGTGGAGAGCGACCGCGTTGGCGTGGGCTTCCACCTTCTTTGAGAAGCCGTTTGTCAGGCGCGTGAAGCGGCGCATATGCATCCGCATAGTGAGGTTCTGACGCTCGGCAAACGATGTGCTGACGTGCCTGGGATCGGGATTGCCTTCGATGGTTTCTTTGCGTGCGCCAGTGCATTCGGCGGGGCTGTAGCGGCCCTTGGCGCTATCCGGTGATGTGCCGTAAATCTTGACGAGCATGGCGTAATCAACGTCGCCACCGAAAGCACCTTCGACCGCTTCAAGGTACGCCCTGTGGCCGTCGCTAGTCAGCTGGACGCGGTTATTGAGACGGCGGGAAAGATCGTCAATGAAGGCCATGGCGTATTCGCTATCGCGACCGCCGACCAGCCACGACATGACAAGCTTGGTATCGGCATCGATAGCCGTCCAAGTCCAGGTATCGGCTGCCCATTCCGGTGCAGCCTTGGCGGCCCGGACGTTCTTTTCCTTAGCGTAGGTGAAGCTCCATATTTCATCGACCTGAACGCGCTTGCTGGTCAGGTTGCGAAGGGCTTCGTCCTGATAGGCAGCACACACCGCGCCAGCGTCCGAAAGCAGCTTGGCGACAGTGTTCTTGCTCATGCCCATAACGCGGGTGATGGCGCGGATCGACTGGCCTTCGCAGAGCAGGTGCAGGATTTTGGAACGGGTCGCGGTGTCGAGCTTGTTCATGAACCGACACTACGCTTTTCCGACGCATAGTCAAGCATAAAGGTCAGTTTGCGATTTTGCGCGGGTTGGCCTATAAGACGGAATCAGAGTGCGGGGGCACAGGGGCAAAGCATGGAATACAGGACACCGGGCCAATTGATTGAAGCGCTCTTGAACGAAAGGGGTTGGTCGCAGCGTTCGCTTGCCGTCATTTTGGTTAAGGGCGAAACGAGCATCAACAAATTGATTTCCGGGCAAAGCCGCGTCAGCGCGGAGATGGCTCTCGCGTTGGAAGAGGTTTTTGCAGTCGATGCCGAGCGATTCCTAGAGCTTCAGCACCAATACGATCTAGCCAAAGCCAGGATTGAAGCACGCCCCGATCCGGGGCGAGCAAACCGCGCCAAAATATACGGAGACCTTCCCGTAGCAAAAATGATTGAGCGCGGCTGGATCCAAGCAGAAGGCATCCGCGATACCGAAAATGTTGAGCGTGAACTACGCCGATTTTTTGGGGTCAATCGCTTGGAGGACGCCGAGATTATGCCGCACGCCGCGCGGAAAACTCAAACCAGTATTGAGGCAACGCCAGCACAAATGGCTTGGCTCTACAGGGTGAAATCCATTGCAGAAGGAATGCTGGTGGGGACCTACTCGCCAAAAGCCGTCGAAACCGCCATCGCGAACATAAAGCCCCTTTTGGGCCATCCTGAGCATATGCGGCGTGTTCCGCGCATCCTCGCGGAAGCCGGTATTAGGTTTGTAGTGGTTGAAGGGCTGCCCGGTGGCAAAATTGACGGTGTATGCCTTTGGCTCAACGAGCGATCTCCGGTTGTCGGAATGACACTTAGATTTGACCGCATCGACAACTTCATTTTCGTCCTGCGGCATGAGTTAGAGCACGTCAAGAATCGTGACGGCATGAACGGTGGAGCAATGCTGGACGTTGACCTTGGCGGCGATGTCCATGTGGAGCTGGAAACAACAGTAGCTCAGCAAGAGGTGATCGCAAATGCTGCCGCCGCCGAGTTTTGTATCCCGTCAAAAATGATGGACGCCTTCATTAAGCGAAAGGCGCCTTACTTTTCTGAGCGTGACCTCATTGGCTTTGCTCGAACAATGAAAGTCCACCCCGGCATTGTCGCTGGTCAGCTTCAACGAAGAACGGAGCAATACCACAAGTTCCGCCAACATCTGGTGAGTGTTCGTGAGTACATTATCCCAACAGCCGAAACGGATGGTTGGGGCGATATCCATCCAATCGAACCATAGGAACAAATCGACAATGGCCGGCCCAAAGACACTTCAAAAATTGATTGCTCTCTACCGGGTAAAGACCGGGGAGACGGAAATGGACCCTGCTAAAATTGCGGATTTTGCACTGGCAAATGGGGTAACTCTTCCGACCCCTGCGGACCCTAAGAAATTGCTTGTGCAGCAGATTAGCCAAGCGGCTCGCGAAGAAATGCGCGTTGATAGGACGACAGGACGCCCATATCGCGCGTATCACTCGCTGCCCGTACCGCAGGGCGGAGAGACCTTATTCTTCTGGATTGATATTGAAGACGCTTCGCGGGCTCAGATGGTTCGCTCCACCAATCGTCGCCGCGAACATGTAGTTGGCGAATTGGTGCAGCTTAGCTTTGATCTCGATCATTGGGCCGCGTCCAACCCCAACGAAGAGCCGATTGAAGCAGAGCTTGATTTCAGTCTGGACGTTGAATGGCGGAAGGCTTCGGACGAAGAGGATGGGGCGGCCTAGTCGCCCTTTTTCCAGCGAGCTTGTGCGGCAACGGTCGCAATTTCTGACCTTTGCTCTGGTGTCAGTGTTTTCGCGCGAGCCTTGCCGCCCTTAAGGCCGCCCTTGCGGGCGCTCGCGAGCGGCTTCTTATCTTCCGCCTCGCCTGTAGCGAGATTGACAATTGACTTCGCCAACTGGTTAGGATCGCGCGGGCGCTTTGGGTGCTTATCTGTCATGGCTTGAAGATGGCATGCGCTTCCGCCTATTTCCAGACGGAGCGTAGGCGAAACCGCCTATTGTGATCGGGGCGGAATTTCAAACTGACCCACTACCGGATTTTCATTGGAAGGGACGCGTCTGCAAAATCTATTCGAAGCTCCGAACGGGTGAATGGAAATTCTACTGGCAAACCAGCGCTCTCAATTTCCCGTCAAACCCAGAAGCGGCTAAGACAGGCACATAAATGGGGCTCCGAGTTTTCCTCAGCATGAGCGCGCGGGCTTTGAAATTTCTGGACCGATGGCTGGCAGAATCTGTTTGATCGCGTCTGGGCGGCGCTACGTATCTTCCGCGGTGCGCTCGGCGATCGCGAATGCTTGGGGGTTCTACACCTTTCTAAGATCGCCCTCAGCGTTTGAGATGATCGAGTAACAGGCCGCTCTCGCGATATCCTTTACCGACGCCCCGACCGAGGGTCGCCTCGACATCGCGCTGGACAGGCAAGCCGCAGAGGCCATCGTGAGCGCCATCGGCTCCAGGATCCAAGCTGGAAATCGCCTAGACCTAGAAAAGAAAGCCCGGTTGCGAGCCGGGCTGAAGGTCTTTTGAGGAGCCGGATGGGATATTCGGCATCGCTAATGTACGGCATAATCATGACGTTTGGATGAACCAGCGGGGCGAAGGTTTCAGCGTAGGGACCAAAGCGCCACCTGCTCCGAGGGGAACATTCCTACCAATGTCCTGGTTGAGTCTTGCGGCGTGTGTCTCCGGCAAGGCTCACCGCCGCGCTGGGGCGCCCCCCCCGGGAGCCTGTTCGCCATCCCTCAAGGCGGCGGGCTCTTGTTGCCGGAAAGACTCGCGACGGAGACAGGGCAATGAAGGCCGGCGACGGCAAGCCGGATGGCTCGCACAGGGATAAAGACATCCACCTTTTGGCAGCGCGGTTGGCAAAAGAGACGAGCGTATCGGAGGAGGAGGCGCGGGAGCTGATCCGGCTGATCGGCACGGATTGGAGTTCGCTGGTGCGAGAAGCGAAATTCCTCAAGAGCCGCCATTGAGCACGCGCGGCACGAACTTCCTGCATCAATGGCTCGCCAACAACCAGGCGGGCATGATGAGCGCGGACGTCCTGTCCATCGCCGAGTTGATCCAGGAACTGTTGGCCGACGCGAAGTCGCTTGGCATCAGCAGCACTGAACTCGAGGAGGACACCGGTAGCATCTATCAGGCGATCCTCGACGCCATCGTCCACCACGAAGGCGGGGCACCGGAGTAGCTAGTTCACGAAAGCCGCCCGGAAATGCCCGCCGCTTCGCTCATTAGCTGCGACGGTCGCGTTCCGGACCACTGGGGACTTTTCCTATGGCCGAAACCAGGCAAGAACTTAGCGACCGCGCGCGGGCGCACAAGCAATTGATCGTGCAGTTCCTAACCCGGGAAACTGGGATCACCGAAGCTCAAGCGCGCGAACTCACAGACATGATCGGCAATGCCCCGGCTTCGCTCGTTCGCGAGGCGCGGTTGCTGAAAAAGCTGTAGCGCGACCCAACAGAGCAGCGCTGCGAAGGCCCGTTAACAGATGTCCGTCACCCAGGCAACGGGGATCTATTCACTCTCTTCGTCGGCGGCATGAGAGGGGTGTACGCCGCCGGCTCTATCAACGATGCAGCCGAGGCGAAGGTTTCAGGGGAGGGACCAAAGCGTCAGCTCCTCAGAGTTCGGTCCCACCGCACGGAAGGGAACAATTCCATCAACCATCCCGTTGGGTGGCGCGGCGTGTGTCCCCGGCCAAGGTTCACCGCGCCGCGGGGGGCATTTTCCCCCGGAGCCCGTTCCCCCCCCTTCAGGCGAGCGGTCTTGCTTGTCGGAATCAGTGCAGGAACGCCGCGTGCGTGATACCGTCACCGTCAATGGCTCTTGCCGATGACATCCGCATGGTGCGCGGGCATGTTAGCCTGGGTAGACGACACATCGCCCAGCAGCGGGAGCACATAGCCCAATTGGAACGGCTCGAATCGCCGATCACCAAGGCGCTTGAATTCCTCGAACTTCTCGAAAGCATGCAGGAGCTTCACGAACAGCACCTGACGCGGCTGCTGGCAAAGGCGGAGCGGCACGATGCAGCCTAGACATGGCGTGCCCGGCTGCCGAAGAGGGACCTTGGGCGCACAGTTGGCTGTGGTGGAACGCACTCATCTAACTGCGGGGCGGCCTCTTTATTAGCTAAGCCTTACAAAATATTAATGTCGGTTCGCTGCAAAGACGCCGCATAATGCATCTCTGCCCCGGCTCGTAACGGGGTAAGAGGCCCGGCCTGATCTCTACGTCCCCCCACCCCGCGACAGGCCGGGTCCGCCTTGTCCTAAGTTGGGCCAACGCAGTCTCTCCGACTTCTCTGTCTGAACGGGGAACATCGCGACGGGTAAGCGGTAGGGGATTCGACGGCGCGGTTGGTGTCCCAGTTCTATCCGAGCCATCTAACAAAAAAGCAACGGGAGCCCGCTCGACCCTCCCACGAGCGGACTCTTGCCTTTCCAGCAATCATGTCTTCACAAGCCCATTTGATCGGGAACTGAACCCGGTTCCGGTAAGTTAATGCGCACCGCCGGTAACAGCCAAATGGATATCGGCGGCTGAGAGACAGCTCCCGTCTGCGACTGGAGGCGGCTATGTCCGATGACCCTGTCAATCCTTTCCCGCGCACACTCTATAATAATGACTTTCGGCTGGTCGCCCAGACAAGGGAAGCTATCGACCGGTCCCGTCAGAAATTGCGTGAAACCAGGCCGCTGGTTGACCCGCACCGGTTAAGCCCCCTTATCACCCGGAACGCGGTCTCGATCTCTGACACCAGGGATGGATGGCGCGTCGTGGTAGCGGAATGCGGTGTAGGCACGATCACTCGCTCATTCCGGGAGCGGGTGCCGGCCTTTAACTTTGCCGAAGCCCAGCTGATGCGGCTTGGTCTTGATAAGATGACGGACAACTGATCATCGGGCGGCCTGCATCCCGCGTTGGCGGATAACCGGGTGGAACAAAGGCCATTCGATCCGTTGGTCGCCAAGTGGGTTCGAACAATGGACGACACCGGCTATTTCCTGGCTGTCTACAACGAAACGCTCAGGCTTCGCGCCGAGCGCCAGCTGATACTGTCCGCCGTCAAGACTGAGCGGGAACGAGCGCAACGAGTCCGACTGGAAATCCAAGCCATCCGCGATAGTCAGATCGCGCCCCGCGAGGCCCAACCGGTCTAACCAACGGGCATCCGTAGCGGCTGGACACTCCGAGCACCCGCGCGCATTGTCTGCCACGGCGGGCCTGCCTCGATTGCCTGGCCACAACGGAAAGTTCGGCTGAGAGCGAGCGTTCCGGCGTTTGGGTATTGCAACGATTACGAGCAGCACATCGCTTGGGCTGAACGCATGATGGAGTCGCTCGCTTTGCAGGTCCCGAGCCATCAGAGCGAACTCGACCTCCCACAAGCTGATGACATCCGCATCAACGACCCGGCTCCGGTAATGCGCGCTGCCGGCGATGCAAGAGCTAGCCTCGATGACATTCGGCTTCCCGCCTCCGGTCCAAAGGGCGGGCCGGTGTTTAATTTTCGGTCGGAGGGCGACAGTTCGCAAACAGCAGGCACTGTCTTGTGCTGGCATCGGCCTTCTTCGAGTTCACCGGAACGAAGTACCCGAAGACGAAACATCGCTTTACGCTCAACGGCTCTCCGTTCATCGCGATACCCGGTCTTTGGCGAGAGAGGCGGCCGGCAGCAAGCCGCCGTCCTATTGAGCCGGATCGAGAGCTACCCCGAGCTCAGCGACAGAATCCGGATCCTTGCTCTACACTGGGACATTTCGTCGGCAACGCCTTGATCGACACCGGCTAGACCCGCGCGCCGTCTGCATCAAGGCCGGAGTGAGTTAATAAAGAAAATAGGCCGGTATTCCCCCGCACCGCGTCTCCCCATGGAACCGAGTCTGCCTGACCGACTTATGGGGAGGTGGGGCGCAACCCAGGTCGACATGACAACTTCCGCAAAGAAATGTCACCCGGCCGCGAGAACGCAATGAACTCGCGGCGAGCCAAGGCGCGCAACCGCTTTATCATCGTCATCGGCGCCTCGGCGGGTGCCGTCGAGCCGCTGAAGAAGATCGTGAGCGACTTGCCTGCGGATCTGCCGGCGGCCGTCTTTATCGTGCTTCATGTCGGCCAGGTCAGCTATCTGCCGGGAATTCTCGACCGGGCGGGAGCGCTGAAGGTCTCCGTCGCCAAGAACGGTGAGTCCTTCAAGGCCGGCAACATCTATGTGGCGCCGCCCGGCTTCCATCTTCTTCTGCATGACGATCACATGATGCTGCGCCGCGGCCCGCGCGAGAACCTCGCCCGGCCAGCGGTAGACCCTCTGTTCCGTTCGGCAGCGTTAAGCTATGGCGCCAGCGTGATCGGGGTGCTGCTGTCGGGCTCGCTTTCCGACGGCACCGCCGGCCTGAGGGCGATCAAGGCGGTCGGCGGCCTTGCGGTGATCCAGCATCCCAAGGATGCGCTGGTGCCTTCCATGGTGGAAAGCGCGCTGCGTTATGTCGACATCGATCTTTGCGAACCCGCCGCCAAGCTTGGCGGCTTGCTGGGGAGGCTGGCGGCCGAGCCGGCGGGCGAAACCTTGCTGGCCCCGCCAAGGGTCAGGCTGGAGGCCGCAATCGCGGCACAGGAGCATTCGACCATGCAAAAAGCAGATCGACTTGGCCAATTGTCGATGTTTACATGCCCGGAATGCCACGGGCCGCTGTGGGAGATCGAAGACGGTGACATGCTGCGCTATCGGTGCCATACCGGGCACGCTTTCACCGCCGATGCGATCATGGAGGCGCAGGCGATCGAGGCGGACGAGATCCTGTGGAGCCTGCTGCGGTCGCATCAGCAGCGGGCGGAGTTTGCCCGGCGCATGGCGGAGCGGGAGAAGACGCGACATCGCTCCCAACTCGCCAGCGAGTTCGGCAAGCGGGCGAGGGAATACGAAGCGGATGCCTCCGTCATCGAGCGCATCCTGGAAAGCAGGCGGACACAGGTAACAGGCAATGGCGCAGGCGGCGAGGAAGGCAAGCACAAGAAAGGCACGGACTAGCCCGCGCCAGGATGAGAGAGAGCCCGCGCTGTTCCCTGTCATCGGCATCGGCGCATCGGCCGGCGGCATCGCGGCGTTGCAGAAGTTCTTTCCGGAAGTGCCGGCCGACAGCGGCTTTGCCTATGTCGTGATCCAACACCTCGATGCCGAGCATGAGAGTGTGCTCGCGAGCATCATCCAGCGCTCCACCGCGATCGAAACGCAGACCGCGGTCGAAGGCGCGGAAGTCGAGCCGAACAACATCTACGTCATCCCGCCGGGCGTCTCGGTGACCATCCGGGGACAGCGTTTCAACATGGCCAAGATGGCCGCCACGCGCGCGAAGCGGACGCCGATCGACGATTTCTTCACGTCCCTGGCACAGGATCAAGGGGAGGATGCGGCCGGGCTGATCCTCTCCGGAACCGGCAGCGACGGCACGATCGGGCTCAGGGCAATAAAGGAACATGGCGGCCTAACGCTGGCGCAGCAGAGCGCCGAATATGATGGCATGATGCGCAGCGCCGTGCAGAGCGGCCTGGTTGACATGGTGCTGCCGGCCGAGGAGATGGCTGCGAAGCTCGTCGGCTATTTCAGCCACGCCAACCGCGATGAAAGCGAACGCGACCGCCGCAAGCGCGAGGTGGGCGAACAGCTTTCGCGGATCACGGGGCTGTTGCGTACGCGCACGGGCCATGATTTCAGCGGCTACAAGGACAACACCATCCTGCGGCGCATCCAACGCCGCATGCAGGTGCTGCAGATCGACGATCCGAATGAGTTCTACGAGCGGCTGCGCGACGAGCCGCAGCAGGTCGATCTCCTGTTCCAGGACCTGCTCATCGGCGTGACCAGCTTCTTCCGGGACCCGCAGGCCTTCGATACCCTAGAGAGCTTGGTTATTCCGAAGCTTTTCGAGGGCCGCAAGCCGGACGAGACGATCAGGGTGTGGGTGCCTGGCTGCGCCACGGGCGAGGAAGCGTATTCGATCGCGATGCTCTTGAGGGAGAACGCGCCGCGCGGCGCCGCCTCGCCCAAGCTGCAGATCTTTGCCACCGACATCGACGAGCGCGCGCTGGAAGTGGCGCGCGCCGGCCGCTA
Source organism: Mesorhizobium sp. WSM3864 (assembly GCF_002294955.1). Taxonomy (NCBI): domain Bacteria; kingdom Pseudomonadati; phylum Pseudomonadota; class Alphaproteobacteria; order Hyphomicrobiales; family Phyllobacteriaceae; genus Mesorhizobium; species Mesorhizobium sp. WSM3864. Next base: position 3,843 of record NZ_NSGD01000021.1, on the reverse strand, counting down.
TCCGACGACCGTCGCAAGCGACATCACGCCGAAGCGCCTGCAGGAATTCTTCTCGCGCGAGGACGGCACATATCGCGTTTCCGCTGAGTTGCGGGAAGCCTGTCTGTTCTCGGCGCACAATCTGTTGCGCGACCCGCCGTTTTCCAAGCTCGACCTCATCGCCTGCCGCAACCTCTTGATCTATATGGGGCCGGAGCTGCAGGAAAAAATCATCCCGATCTTCCACTATGCGCTGCGCAGCAACGGCTATCTCTTCCTCGGCTCGTCCGAGAACGTTACGCGCCATGCGCGCCTGTTCTCGACCATCGACAAGCCGACCCGCATTTTCCAGAAGCGCAGCGGGGTCGGCCAGCGCCTGCCCGAATTCCCGCTTGCCGCCGCGGCCAGGCAGGCTGTTCCGAGCACACGCCCGCGCGCAACGACAGGAACCCTGCAGGAGATTGCCGAGCGCTTGCTGGTCGAGCGCTATGCGCCGGCCTATGTGGTCGTCAGCGCCGCCGGCGAACTGATGCACAGCTCGGGCGGGACAGGCAAATATCTGGAACTTGCCGCAGGCGCTCCCGATCACAACGTGTTCTCCATGGCCCGTCGCGGGCTGCGCATGGATTTGCGCGCTGCGCTACACAAGGCCGTCAGCACCGGACAGGTGGCGGTGCAGAACAAGATTGCCGTCGGCACCAATGGCGGGCGCCAGACGATCAGCCTCGCCGTGCAGCCGTTGCCGGTCGAGGGCAATTCGGATCCGCTCTACATGCTGGTCTTCCGCGATATCGGCGGGATCAAGGCGGAGGCAGAGGACGAGCCCGTCCACACGAGCGACGATGTCGAAAGCGCCAACGTCAGTCAGCTCGAAAAGGAGCTGCGGGAGACCAAGGAACGGCTGCAGATCACGACGGAAGAGCTTGAATCCTCCAACGAGGAGTTGAAATCCTCCAACGAGGAGCTGTCTTCCATGAACGAGGAGCTGCAGTCGTCCAACGAGGAACTGGAGACCTCGAAGGAAGAACTCCAATCGATCAACGAGGAACTGCAGACCATCAATGCCGAGCTCAACATCCGCGTCGACGAGCTCACTCGCGCCAACAACGACATGTCCAACCTTCTCGAAAGCACACAGATCGCGACAGTGTTTGTGGACCGCGACCTCTGCATCAAGAGCTTCACTCCGGCGGCGCGCGATCTGTTCAGGCTGGTCGAAAGCGATGTCGGCCGGCCGCTCGCTCATGTGCGGCCGCGCTTTGCCGCCGACGGGCTGCAGCCCGACATGGAGCAGGTGCTGCAGCGGCTGGGAACAGTAGAAAGGCCGGTCCAAGGCACCGAAAGCGGCAAGCGTTATATCATGCGCGTCATGCCTTACCGGACGGTCGACAATGTCATTGCCGGCGTGGTCGTCACCTTCGTTGACGTCACCCGGGTTTCGCTGGCGGAAGAAAAAATCGGTGCGCTGTCGCACGACCTGCGCAACCGCCTCGAAAGTCTGGAGACTGTTCTCGACCTTGTGCCTGTCGGCATCTTCATCGCCGAAGACGGCGACGGCGATACCATCCGCGCCAATCGCCGCGCGGCCGAACTCGCCGGCCGGCGCGCCACGGATGGCAAGCTGACCACTGTGCCGGCCGGGCTCCCACTGATGATCAACGGCGCCGCGGTGGAAGCGAACGACCAGCCCTTGCAGAAGGCAATGCGAACGGGCAAGGCCGTGCCCGGCTATGAAGCGCGGATCGCGCGGACGGACGGCTCGAGCATCGACGTGATGATGTCGGCCAATCCGCTGTTCGACGAAACCGGCATGGTGCGCGGCGCGATCGCAGCCCTGGTCGACGTCTCGAACCACAAGGAAGCCGAGCGCGCTCAGGAGAGGCTGCTGCATGAGTTGCAGCATCGCGTGAAGAACATCCTCGCCACGATCACCGCGCTGGCGGCCCGCATGATCCGCTCGTCAAGCACGATGGGCGAATTCGCGACCTCGTTCCATGAGCGACTGCACGCGATGGCGCGCACGCATGAGGTCCTGTCGTCCCACAATTGGGGCGACGCCGACCTCGAGCAACTGCTCAGGGCGACATTTTCGCCCTACAACAGCACAGAACGCCAGAACCTCGTCCTCCATGGGGCGCCGTTTCATCTCGATGCGGCAACGGCGGCGGCGCTCGGCATGGTGTTCTTCGAGCTTGCCAGCAACGCCGCCAAATATGGCGCGCTTTCCGTCGACACCGGCCGCGTCGAAGTCTCCTGGGACGTTGTGAAGCCGGGCATGCTGTCGATCAGCTGGAAAGAAGTCGGCGGTCCGGCCGTGGAAGAACCATCCCGCAGGAATTTTGGAGTCGCCTTCATTCAGCAGAGTTTAGAGTACGAGTTGAGCGGGAGTGTCGAATTGAACTTCCGGCCCACCGGCCTGGAGTGCCTGCTTGAAATCCCCCTTGCCCGAACAGAAGCCTTCGAGCCCTTGCCCGGCCACGCATGAACAAGAGCGCTCCACTAGCCGACTTGGCGCGCTTATAGCGGACTGCGCGGACATGGCCCAAACTCCGCAGGGCTCAAAAGCCAAGTCGACCCGGCAGCATCTGGTTGTGCGATAATATAATCAGGACAGGCCGGTACGACGCTTCCTCTTCATAAGGACTCGCGAAATTAATCGTGTAGACATATACTCCGCTCGTTCGCGGGGAATGGTCTTCGCCCCCGCAATGAGGGCAACATGGCGAATTCAAAATCCTTGTCGGCAATGAATGCCGAAATCCTAAAATCAGCGTTTCACAAGGACAAGAAACTCCCCGAGAGCCAACGGCGAGACTTCGCTGCGGCACTCGTCGAAGGCGAGGCAATAATCGCCCGCCAGCGCGCTCTCATAGAAAAGCTTGCACGGGATGGGCATCCGACAGAGGAGGCCGAAGAATTCCTGCGCAAGTTCATGAAAACGCAAGCGGAGCACGTCGCCCACTGGGAACTGATATCAGGTCAGGCTGAATCGAAAAGCCCCAGCGCTGAGGGGGATCAGCACTAGGGGTTGAGGCATGTATGTACGCCGTACCAGCATGACCTTGCGTTAGGCCCATGGCGCTCCCTCTCCAAGCGGAGCAGGACCTAACCCTGGAGGTCTGGATGGTCGCAGCCTACATCAGTTGGGCATGGGCAACCGCTGGACGCCGCAAGAGCTGATCGAAGAGCGAATGTCCGTCACCGCCCGGCTGTCTCGACTGCTATCGCCATCAGAAGCTTGATATCCGGCGCCCCCCGATCGCCTCGGCCCTGACGCTCTCCGGCCGAAGATGAAACGCCGCGAAGTGCGGCACCAAGTGTGTCACGCTGACCTATTCGCCCGCCCCCAGCCCGAAAAACCTCACAAATGACCTCAGACGCCTACGCCGTCGGCGAGGGCAGGTCGGCTGGCGAGCTCGCTAACAAGACGGAGCTGGGCAGTTTGTCGCTCAGGGCTGCGGGGAATTGAGCCACCTTGAGTAGCCCGCCGGCTCCGGTCGGCCGGCATTTTGTTGATCCATGGAATCGAGCAATGCGGCGATGACCTCGGCCGGAGGTTGAGCGCCTATGAAGCTGCGAACAAGCCCATTTGCACGTCTTTCCCAGTCTTGGCGCGGAAGACAATCTTCTACGACCGAACGCCGGAAGACTTCTCGGATGACGTCAAAGTCAAAAGCGGAAATGAAGTTCGCAGAGCGCTTAGTCATGATCTCCTCGTGGAGTTGAGTTCCTTCTAAGCGGCCGTGTCCGGTCGACGCTGGGGCGACAACAGGACCTATATCGGCACCGCTGACGTCGGTCGCTCACATTTGTTGCATTGCTAAGAAAGATGACGACCGCCGAGCGGGGCGGGGGCTGGGGGGG
>NZ_NSGD01000020.1:0-73671 GCF_002294955.1 Mesorhizobium sp. WSM3864 | reverse complement strand
ATGCGATAAGCAGGTGTTGGAACCCCGGCTTCCGCGAGGAGCTGACGTTGAACGAATTTGTCGCAGCATCGTTCAATGGATACGGGGTTCGGTCCCGGTAGATCGAAATACCGGCAGAGCTTGCCAGCTGTGGCATAGAACGACTCCTCGGCGCTGGTAATGCCAGCAATGTCATGGATCGCACGCAGCTGGAAACATTCGCGAATCAGCGCATCGAGATTGTCTGTATCAACGTGGATTGCCTCAAAGCTTTCCCCCGGAAGAGAGTTGTACTTAGCTGGATCAGCCAACAGGATAATTGGATGAAGACCAAGACGCTGGGCCGCTTGGACATATAACGGACCGTTACTCCATCTGCCTTCAACTAGGATGAGCGCTCTTCTTGCCATTGGCTATCGACTCCGACGTTGCGTGCTGTAGAGCGGTCGAGATAAACGACATTAGCTTTTTCAGCCGGTGACCTGAGACTTTGCAGTGAACATACCATAGGCTGCGATTCGTATTCGTTAAGGTTCTATAAACTTATTTGAATGTCTGGCTGGCCAGTGTGACACCTCGATCTGCCGTGGTTTTGTAAGTGGTGATGCCGCACTGCAGAACGTGCCCAGGTGTCGTGCTGAGGTGACCTGCGACGGGCAATGTCTTCCATCTGAGATTAGAGTCCGGCCTCGATTGAAGGACGGACTGATGGAGAGAAAGCGGATTGCGGAAGACATGGGTTCTCTGATCGCGGAGCTGATTGCATGCTCCTTTTCGGCGTATCCATGTTCCTGCCGGCCCTGTGGTTTTCTTCGCGGTTAACACTGGGTCACCGCACCTTAGGTTTCGGGACGTGGGTGCCTCAATGTAATCGACGCAATACCTTAAATAGGGCTGCGTCCCTCACCGACGCCATCGTCCCGGCAGGGACATTCACCGCCGAAAAGGCGGATCTTGCTTCATGCTTAGCTGGTGATTACGCGGTCGCCTCCTCCTTCGGCCAACGGAATTCGCTGCCGTCGATCCAGATCCGATGCATGATCACAGCCGGTTTGCGGGCGACGGCCACTCGGGCTTTCTTGTTGCCTATCCGGCGGACCAGGCGCGCGCGCCACGCTTTTCAGCGCCCCCATACTGGACCGATGATCGAGACAGAGCATCCAGTCGTCGCCCGGCAAGCGTCGGGCCATCTGCTCCGAGCACCAAGCCCTGGCCCATCGCCGATCATCGCTCTGACGGGGGCTTGGTGGAAGATCTAACATCGCTGGTGCCGTTCCGCCGGCCTGTCGGAACAATCTGGCTCCAACAGGCTGCGACATACCAGCCGCAAGCGCAGCATCTTCGCTGGTCAGCCCCTGCGCTATCCCCAACCAGAATCGCTAGAGTTCAGATCGCCCCGCCACTGGCGGACGTCCCGCCGACGGCAATGGCGCCCGTCCAGAACTTCGCTTTCCAATGCCCATCGCAACCTCCTTCGTTCAGGTGTTGCGACGACCGCTTGAATCCGCCTTGGGAGCTCGGAATGATGAATTCAGCGGGCCGGCGGCTGGCGCCGTTCAATGGCCGCCTTCAAGGCTGCCTCGTCAACCGCGCATCGATCGATCGGCCAATGGCGTAGCCGACGATCATGCGCGACAAGGCCTCGAGAATGACTGCGACGCAGACGAAGCGGGTCGGCAGCGCGACATAGGTTATGTCGGAGACCCAGAGCCGGTTCGTGCCGGTTGGAACGATGTCCCTGGCCAGGTTGGGGAAGATCGGGCCATATACTGCGATGGCGCTTCTCACCCCGCAGCCAGCCAAGAAGGCGCGCATCAAAAGCTCCGTGGCGAGCCGATCTATGTTGGCACGCCGGTGCTCACGCGACACCCCAACCCTGGCAGCGTGGATCGCATATGCCTTGATATCGCGCGCCCGCAGCCGCCGCGCCAGCCAAAAGCCGGGGCGGGCCGCCTCGGGCAACGGCGATCCGCTTGCCCGGTCCGTCGGGCTTCCGTCGCGCCAGCGCTACAGCAGCTTCAACAATTTTGGCGCGTCGGCATAAATTTTCTTCAGCGGCTGGCGCTTGCAATCCGGAACGAACGGGCCAATCAGCCACTTCGCCTTGCTCATTTTTCAGCCGCTTCGCCTTGCTCATTTTGATGACGGCGACGATCGAGTGTTCCTGTTCGAGAGCGACAAGAGACCGGTTTGCGTCAAAAGACTGCGACATAGATCGCCTCCCTCTGATGGGATTCGACAGGGCCGAAAATGTCCACGCCCTCGACTTTAGCCCCAAGCTGCTACCTGACCGGGACAAAACCTTCCAATAACTTTACATAAACTTCACGACCGTAAGTCGCTCGACAATGGTATGTCACGACAAAATCGGAGGTCAGGCACAGCTGAAAAAGCTGATGCCGATTACCTCGACCGCCGCACAGCACGCAAGGTCGGAGTCAACAGTCATGGCAAGAAGAGCGCTCATCCTGGTTGAAGGCACAAGAAACACAGGTCTGCTGTATATCCAGGCGGCCCAGCGTCTTGGCCTTTATCCAATTATCCTGTCGAGCGATCCAGCTCGGTACGACAATCTTGGGGCGGAAAGCATTGAGGCAATCCATGTAGATACAGACAGTCTTGATGCGCTGATCCGCGAGTGTTCTCGGCTACGGGCGGCCTACGATATCGCTGGCATTACGTCCTCCGCGGAGTCGTTCTATGCGACGGTCGGCAAGCTCTGCCGGCATTTCGATCTACCGGGACCGAATCCCGCGTCCATTGAGCGATGCTGCGATAAATTCGCTCAACGTGAACTCCTGGCTGGGGCAGGCGTTCCAGTGCCGGGTTATCGCTTGGCAGCGAATACCAGGGACGTAGAACGTTCCGCTGCGGAGATCGGCCTACCGGTGATTGTTAAGCCAGCCGTCGGCAGTGGCAGCCGCGGTGTCCGATTGTGCCGCAATATCGATGAGCTCACCGAGCATACGACCTATTTATTGGGCGGGAAGCACGTATGGCGGTCTTCGCCGAGGATACTTGTCGAAGAATTCGCCCAAGGCCCATTCTATTGGGCTGACATAATGGGAAATGAGCTTGTTGGAATTGCCGCCGCCGACTTTGGCCCTCCACCGCATTTCGTTTTTCGTGAGTGTACCTGTCCGGCACCGCTGACTGACAACGAGCATAAGCGTATCGCCGATGTCTCCCTGAGCTGTTTGCGAGCTCTGAGCCTTGGCTGGGGACCAACGAACGTTGAACTCCGATGGACCAAGCGTGGACCAGTCGTCATTGAAGTCAATCCGCGTCTTGCGGGTTCGCCTGTTCCTGAATTAGTCCTGTTGGCTTACGGTGTCGATCTCATCGCCGGACACATCAAGCTTGCCATCGGCGACGAATGGAACTTGAGCAGAAGGCATTCGCACACTGCGACGGTGCAATGCCTACTTCCTGATCGCGATGGTACCCTCGATTGGATCGATGGCGACAATCTGGCAGCTGCGGTACCGGGTGTCGCCCAGGCCAAATTGTTTGTTACACCCGAGACGCCGATCGTCAGGAGAGGCGACTACACAGACAAGATCGCACATGTCATCGCCGCTTCACCCACCCGTGCACAGACTGCGGCGATACTACAGCGTGCCGTCGATTTAATTAATTGGTCGATCACGCCATTTCCGACTGCTTGCGAACGGGAACAATATGCGGCTCCGTACCTCCCGGATTGAGAAAGAGAGTGCGGCTTACGAACTAAAAGCGTGTCGCGTCTTAATGGATTCAGGATTCCCCTTGATCTGAGTTCCTGATTCATTGCGGTTTGAAAGGAGACCGCGATGGGCAAGCCGCTACCGCTTGAGTTGAGTAGGCGAGTTGTATGTCGATGAGGGACATGGCCACCGCGGAGGCTGCGCGCCATTTCCGGGTTTCGCCTCGCTTCGTGAACAATCTAATCAAGCTGCGCAGGCATAGCGGTTCACTTGAAGCGCGCCGGCAGGGTCATGTTGGAGGCGGCAAGCTTGAGCCGCATGCCGAGTTTGTCGGCTCGCGGCTGGCCGAGACCGGCGAACTGACGCTGGATGAGCTTTGCGTCGAACTGCAGGGGCGCGGGGTGAGCGTGCACCGCTCCAATGTCGGGCGTCTGCTTAATCGCCTAGGGCTCAGTCATAAAAAAACTCTGCAGGCCAGCGAGCAGCAGCGGGCTGACGTGCGCCAGGCGCGTGACCTGTGGATCGGACGGCGAAAGCGCTTCTTCAACAAGTCTTTGACGCGGCTGATCTTCATCGATGAGACGTCGACCAACACCAAGCTGACCAAACGCACCGGCTGGGCGCCGAAGGGCAAGCGCTTCAGGACGCATGCACCATTCGGCAAATGGCAAACGCAGACCTTTATCGCCGGGCTGCGATGTCACGGCCTTGTCGCACCGTGGATCGTCAACGCACAATGAACGCCGCTATCTTCGAACACTATGTCGAAACGCAACTGCCCCCCAACTCTCGCCTGGCGGTGTCGTCATTCTCGACAATGTCGGCTTCCACTAGAACGAGCGCGCCACTCAACTGGTTCGCCAAAGGGGCGCCTGGCTCCTCTTCCTGCCGCCATACTCGCCAGATCTCAACCTGATCGAGATGGCCTATTCAAAACTCAAGTCGCGGCTGCGAAAGAAGGCGGCCAGAACCTTCGACGCTCTCTGCCAGGCTCTCGGCGATATCTGCCAACTGTTCGATCCAACCGAATGCACAAACTTCTTCAAAGCTGCCGGATATGAGGCCAATTAATCGCGACACGCAAGCACACCATTGCGCCTCAATGTATTTGACGCACTACCTTAATAGAGCTGCCTCTCATCTGCGAGGTCACCGACGAGCCCCGCGATCAGAGAACCCCATCTCTATAAGCGGCTGATAGTGGCAGACGGTGGCGGGCCAGAGTGCGACGGGTCGGGCCGCGGCCAAATCCACTGGCGGAGCTTCTCCCGGACCGGCTTTGCTCGCCGTGACACGTCCAGAAAACATCTCGGTCACTACGCGGCTCCTGCGGCTAAGTTGCCGTGGGCGTGGTAGAAGCCTCGATCTATCTCAGCACGCGTCATATTCTTCTAAGCTTTTAGTCAAACCCTGGCGACCACCAGTAGCTCTTTGCCATAGCAAGGCGGAGAATGCAGGAAGTCGCTGCACTCCGCCTCAACCGAAAAGGCGCAGCGCGCCAGCAAATGGTGCAGCTCCCACCGGTGCGTCCAGCGCAGAACCAGCTCGCGCGTCTCTTCCTGCAATGTTTCGCCATCTTTTCCGATTTCCAAAAAGCGCCAGACATCGTGCCGTGTTTGCGCAAAGTGATCATAGCGGGTATTTAGGAGATTCCGGACATAACGCCGTCCGCTTGGCTCATGTACGGCAGAGCGCGACCGGGGAGGCACCAGCTTTTCTGACAAGATGTCAACGTGGAGGTCGACAAGATCAAGGACAAGTCGGCCACCAGGCCGGATATGCTGATGAATGGCCTTCAATGCTCTAATCTGCAGCTCGCTTGTGAGCAAGTGCTGAAAGGAGTGAAAGGGTGCCAATACGGCGGCGAACTGCTCATCCAGCTGGAGGTCTGACATGTCCTGCTGAACAAATCGCAATCGTTGTTGTGCCGCGATCGGTATCTCGGCCGCCTTGCGTTCCGCAATTGAAAGCAGGCCCCCCGAGGTATCCACACCAGTAACATTGAAGCCAAGCTCTGCGAGGGGCAATGCGACGCGCCCGGTTCCGCATCCGACTTCGAGTACGCTTCCGCCGGCTTTCTGCGCGATCCCTGCGTAAAAATCGATGTCCTCGACGGGCGTTTGCGGCATCTTGGGGCTATAGAAGGCATCAAAGGACTGTACGAAAAGTGAATTGGCCTCGTCGTCGTAAAATCGCTTCAAGAGAATCTCCATCCATCGGGCAATCGAAGTCATCTCGCGCTGGCGCACCACCCGGGCGTCGCGGCTAAAACTCAAGCCAAAAGCTTGAATCCCGTGGCGATCAGCAAGATGGCCAATGGATAATCGTCGCTCCAGATGTTTGCAAAATAATATTATGTAACGTTTCAGTTGCGGTTATGTCAGATCACTCGCTTCTTGCTGCGATACTTGGACGCCATCCTGACGGCTATGGGCGGTTTTGTCACTGAGTTGCCGGTCCCAGGGTGGCGCAAAGCCCAACCTTCTCAACCGGTGCGGGGGCCAACCGGGAGTAGGGCGACCCCTCCGCCCAGTTGCTTCTCCTGGAGCCGCTGAGCCGGTCGCGTGCGCTTCACACGTTTGGAAGGCTCAACGGAAAAGCCATCACGCGGCGACCTATTTCCACCACAAAGGCGACACGATCCCCAGCAATGATCAGACTAGGGTATCCCGCGACATATGTGGAACGGCCACGCGGGCAAAGCGCTTTAGGTGCGGTCATATGTCCGGCCCTTCAGCGCGGTCTAAGACCGCTGGCCTCGACGAAATTCGCGATGCGAGGGGCTGATCATCTGACGCGCTGTGAGCGCATTGTCGCGCCGGCCTCTCTCGCCTCGGGATTTCGTCCCGCGGGGTCATCGTCTAATTGTGCACCTCGCCTCTGTCCGGCATCGCGCCGGCCAGTCCGTCCTGGTCGTCGTTCGCCTCAGGCGCGCGTGTTGCGCCGCTTGCCGCACCATTATTTCGAAATGTCCCGCCCTTGGTGAGCAGCGCCCAGATAATCCTCGCCATCCTGTTGGAGCGCGACCGCGACGGCTTTGAAAGGCCGCCGCGCTAAAAGGGCGACTAGCCATCGCGGCGCTTTGTCGTTGCCCTTAACGCGCCGCGAGACCGACGTCGCGCCACAAACGAGCAGCGAGCGGAGTTCGGAGTTGGGCGTTATTGCCGCCCTCGGCACGGCTAAAGTGGCTGCGTTGATCGAGATCGTCCGGGACGAGGAGGACGTTTGCCTGCCAAAAGCCGCTCGTTTGGCGAAATCGCCGATCAGATCGAGGCGCTGACGCGTCAAATCGACAAGCTCGAACGAGGGGCTGTCCGCGAGGCGCAGCGCGACGAGGACAGGCGGCGGCTGACCCAACCCGGGCGCCGGAGCGATCACGGCGGCTTCCGTCAAAGCGCCGATCCCGGAGCCCGACTGGTCAAATCCGGCCGTTACTTCGCCGCCTGGCTGGGATTGACGCCAAAGCCCCATTCGAGCGGCGGCAAGGAGCGGCTCGGCGGCATATCGAAAATGGGCAAGCCGACGTCAAATGCCCGCGAAGCGCGTTGATCGCCTGCGTTTGCTGGCGGATCAAAAGGGCACGCGTTCTCAGCACCATGGCCGCCGCCGGTTGATCAGCCGATTTGATCGGAACGAAACGCATGGTCTTGACCGCTTCGCTGATCGCTTCGGCGTCGGCGGCGTCCGTCTTGCCCCGTTTCACGAATGGCTTCATATAAATCGGCGGGATCAAACGCATGTCGTGACCGAGCGCCGCGATCTCGCGCGCCCAATAATGCGAACCGCCGCACGCCTCCAAACCAGCCAGACGCGGCGGAAGCTTTTCGAAAAAGCCCAGCAGCTCGGCTCGAGGCAGTCTGCGATTGAAAATCGGCGCCCCTCGGCGCCGGCGCCATGAATTAACGTTCTCGACCAAATCCAGGCCGATGGTGCTAACCTGCTTCACGGAACGGCTGCCTTCCTTGTGGCGTCGCCCGCAACGACCACGTTAGCACTTAGATGCTGTCGGTAGCGGCGCCGTTCCACACCCATCTGGGGATCTTCCGCATATTTGGTGCAGGGATTCACGGGCGGTGCGAGTGGGTCGATAAAGTCGGAATCGCAGTCGACGCCGATGATTCGCCCGTGCTCCATGCCTTCCGCTCTCTGGTCTCGACCGAGCTTTCGATCTCCAATTCATCCCGCAGGCCGACAAGGTGGTCGTAGCCCGGCCGAAGGCGACAGAGTCGTGCTGTCCCTCCTGCGGCTGCCGAACCGGCCGCGGCGTGTAAAAATATACGAATAAACTTTAATCATCCTGAAACAGTTTATACTACTCGATCCTTCTATTGAACTTTCATTCAACATTTTTCATTTCCAAGTCATTAACAATTTTGATTCCATGCAATATGCACTCTGCGCTACGGCAGGGTATTACGACCGGTTAAAATATACGACACAAATAATTCTCCAACAGTTCAAACCATCTTCAAGAGAAAACGGGCATGTTCTCCGGATAACTATGAGGCTGGAGAAAGCAATGGATCATGTTACGCGTCCGCTGTCGCACGGCCAGATGGGCCTTTGGATACATCATCAAAAGCGACCGACAGGTAGCGAATACAATCTGCCAGTCCAACTGCGCATAAAGGCACCGTTCGACATTGATGCCTTGCGGCGCGCGCTCCGGTCATTGATCGACCGCCATGAAATGCTGCGCACGACCTTTCACCAGGACGGCGAGCAGGTCGTTCAGCGCATTCATGGGACAGCCTCTCTGAGTTTTCATGTCGTTCGGCTAAACGTCGAAGAGGCGGATTTCCATCACTGTATCGCAGCGGAAGCTCGCTCGCCTTTCGATCTGGAACATGGGCCTGTGTTTCGCGCTCATCTGTTCATCAGCAGTAACACAGACGAGGTTCTCCTCCTCAACTTCCATCACATCGTTTCCGATGCCTACAGCATTCGCACCTTCCTGCACGAGTTCGGCAGGCTCTACCAGGCGTTCTGCGGCAATACGGATGTGCCGGGTCTGAACGCGGCGGGCCTTTACGGGGACTTCGTAGCCTGGCAACAGCGCCTCCTTGTCGACGACGACGGAGAGCGCATGTTGGCCTACTGGCGCAGACAATTTGTTGATCATGAGCCTGACCTGGCCCTTCCGACAGACCGACCACGAGCCGCACTTGCCACGCACACCGGGTCAGTTCTCTCAGTGAATATCGAGATGTCACTGGTCGCCCGCTTGGAGCGACTGGCGGACCAAGAAAAAGTGACGCTCGCCACCGTGCTGCTTGCTGCCTATTACGTCCTGCTGCATCGTTATGGCGACCAGGATGACATCACCCTCTACGTGCCACGACTCGGCCGTCCGGCAGGCAATTTTTCAGGGACCTTTGGGTATTTTGTGACGCTGGCAGCCCTACGGCAGAATCTTTCCGGAAATCCCATTTTCCTCGACCATCTGCAGCGGGTGCGCGAGCTCATGCGTTGCGCGCGCAGCCACGAGTATTTTCCCCTTCCGCTGCTACTGGAGAAACTCAAGCTGCCCACGGCAGCCAATCGCAATCCCCTCGCGCAAGCAGTTTTCAACTTCACTCCGGAAGCGGTGAGTTCTCTTGGCTTCACGCCATGCGAGGTCGACCTCTCCGGCTTGCCCGCGCAGATCCAATTTTGCGAGACAGATATCTGGATCGATCTCGATTTTCGAATCCTGGCCAGCAAAAAAAGTGTCCGCCTAGATGTCGTATACAATGCGGATTTGTGGGATACTATAACGATCGAGCGGCTGGCGAACCACTATCAGTTGTTACTAGAGGCGATTGCAGATGCGCCAGAGCGACCGATAGGCGACTATAGTCTTCTGACGAAAGAGGAAGAGCACCATCTTCTGCACGGTTTGAACGACACAAGTGCAGTTTTCCTGGCCGACATTTGCTTGCACAACCTGATCGAAGCGCAGGTTGCCGCTTACCCAGACAATATCGCTGTCAGTTGCCCATCGGAGGCACTCAGCTATGCCTTACTAGAGCAAAGGGCAAACAGGCTCGCCCGTCATCTAATTTCAAAAGGTGTCCGCCTTGGAGACGTCGTCGGCGTTTTTGTTGAGCGTTCGTGCGATCTCATTGTCGGCTTTCTAGCGATCTTGAAGGCGGGGGCCGTCTACCTTCCTCTCGATCCGCGTCTCCCAGCCGAGCGTCTGCGCTTCATCCTGCGGGATGCTAGCGCCACTGCAGTGATAAGCAAAACGGAACTTGAGGAACACACGTTCGGGAAAGACCTGTGGCCAAGCATTGAAGGTGCGAATGGATACGCGATGGTTCTCCTCGACAGGGACCGCCCCACAATTGCTCTGCATGAAGTCACACCTCCGTACTGTCTCGCCGGACCCTCCGATTTGGCTTACGTGATCTATACCTCCGGTTCGACGGGTCAGCCGAAAGGCGTGATGGTTGAACATCGCAGCGCCTGCAACATGACGGAGGATCTAAGACGCACTTATCAGTTGGGGCCAAATAGCCGGGTATTGCAGTTCGCTTCCTGCGGATTTGATGCGTCGCTGTTTGACTTCATGCTGGCCTTATCTTCTGGTGGTCGATTGTGCTTGGCGCCCCCATCAGCGTCGCTGCCTGGAGCAGAGCTTGCCGAGTTCATGCGCCGTGAGCGCATTACCGCTGCCGGTCTTACGCCGACAGCGTGGACCTCCTTGCCGTCGACTGACCTTCCTGATCTCACGGTGATCAAGTCAGGTGGAGAGCCCTTGCCGTCGAGCCTCATTGAGCGATGGGGTGAGAACCGCCGCATCTTCAATTCTTACGGCCCTACTGAGACGACCGTTTATTGCATAAGGACCGAAGTTAAGGCTGGGGAGCAAAGGCCGCCCATTGGGCGCCCCGCCATCAATACTAGTGCCTATATTCTAGATCGCTATGGTAATCCGGCCCCGGTTGGCGCAATCGGCCAGCTTTGCATCGGGGGCGTCGGCATAGCACGCGGCTACATCAATCACGATGAACTCACGCGGGAGGCTTTCGGAACGAACCCATTTGATGATGATCCGCAATCCCGGCTTTACAGAACTGGGGATCGCGCCCGGTATCGGTCAGACGGGATGATTGAGTTCTTGGGCCGGAAAGACGGACAGATCAAGTTCCGTGGCATGAGGGTCGAGCTTGCCGAGATCGAGCAGCGCCTGATGGAGCACGAAAACGTTAGGGCTTGCTGTGTTATGCTGAGAGACAGTCCCGATGAAAATGCGAGCCTGACAGCCTACGTGGTGAGGCGACGTGACAGTTCGAAGGATACCGATGAACTTCAATCTTTTCTGCGCGCCGCGCTGCCTCGGTATATGGTTCCCTCACACTTCGTGTTCCTCCCGCAGTTGCCAACCAATCGTAGCGGCAAGATCGATCAGCGCGCTCTTCCCGAGCCGAGAAACGTCTCGAAATTTAAGGCCGCAACTTTTGCCACCGGCAGGTTACAGACGGAAGTGGCCGAGATCTGGAAGGACTTGCTGAAGCTGGACACCGTCGACGTTGAAGACAATTTCTTCGATGTCGGCGGACATTCCCTAGCTGTCGTTCAGGTTCAAGCGCGTATCCAAGATCGTCTGGGCATCGATTGCAAGATTCTGGAGCTTTTCGAACACCCCACCGTAAGAACGCTCGCTGCGCATTTAGCCTCAACTCAAGCAGATCCTCACTCAGCTGAAGATTTTAAGAACACGATTGGTTCTCCCGGAAGCCGAATGGAGGCCAAACTGGACCGCAATGCTGTCGCGATCATTGGTATGGCGGGCAGGTTTCCGGGGGCAGAGAACGTCGATCAATTCTGGAGCAATCTGGTCAATGGCATAGAGTCGATCGCAGACTTGGATGAACAGACGTTGCGAGAAGCTGGCGTCGGACCTGACACTTTGCGAACCCCTAATTATGTGAGGCGCGAAGCCGTTGTCAGCGGAGTTGATCTGTTTGACGCGGCGTTTTTCGGCATCTCGCCTAAGGAAGCAGTGTGGATGGACCCGCAACAGCGAATCCTGCTGGAAACGGTGTATCAGGCGCTCGACCATGCGGGATATGGATCGCGTGAGAGGGCAGGAGACCGTGTCGGGGTCTTTGCTGGCGTGGGGGCAAACCACTATCTCGCTGACCGCGAAGTAGACCGCGACCTGCTGGATTCAGAGAAGTTGCAGATCCGCATTCTCAATGGCAGCGATTTCACGACGACGCGCATCGCCTATAAGCTTAACCTGACCGGCCCCTGCGTGTCAGTTCAGACGGCCTGCTCCACTTCGTTAGTTGCTGTTCACCTCGCTTGCCAGAGTCTGCGCAGCAAAGAGTGCGATATGGCGCTGGCGGGCGGTGCATCGATTTCCTTGCCCCATGGAAAAGGCTATCTGCACCAACAAGGCCATATCTTCTCGCCCGACGGCCACTGCCGTGCGTTCGACGCTAAAGCACAAGGAACGGTGAGAGGCAGCGGAGCAGCAGCTGTCGTGCTCAAGCGGCTCAGCGACGCCTGTAGAGACGGTGACTATATCTGGGCAGTCATAAAGGGGACCGCCATCAACAATGACGGCGCCGCCAAAATAGGGTTCACCGCCCCCAGCGCCGACGGACAGGCTGCGGTGATTCAAGCCGCCCTCACCGATGCCGATGTTTCTGCGGACACCATTGGTTATGTGGAGGCGCATGGCACGGGAACATATCTTGGAGACCCCATCGAAATCTCTGGCCTGACCAAGGCCTTTCGTTCGCAGACCGCAAAAAAACAATTCTGTGCAATAGGTTCGGTAAAAACAAATATAGGGCATTTAGACGCCGCAGCGGGTGTAACGGGATTGATCAAGGTTGCCACGATGCTGAACAAGGGGGTCATTCCCGCTAGCCTACATTTCGAGGCGCCTAACCCAAACATTGACTTTCAGGATAGCCCGGTACTCGTAAACAAGACCCGCACCGCTTGGCCCAAAGGTGATGCGCCAAGACGCGGCGGGGTTAGCTCATTTGGCATTGGTGGCACGAACGCCCACGCGATTCTTGAGGAGGCTGCGCCGCGAACCGGTGAGCACACCAGTGGCAGGCCGCACATCTTTCCGGTATCGGCGGCGAGCAGGTCGACAATGACCGTAATGCTCCGGCAACTGGCCGGCTGTATCCGCCGAAGCGATATTCAGCATAACGCAGCGAATGTCGCATATACGCTGCAAAAGGGTCGAGCGGCTCTCAGATATCGCACTAGTTTTGTCGGATCCGATCTGGCGGAACTAGCCGACCAACTCGATCAGGCGGCACTGAATACGGACGCGTCGGGAGAGGCGCCAAGCGGTGAACACCACATGGTGTTCATGTTCTCCGGCCAGGGCGGGCAGCAGATCGGAATGGGTCGGGAGCTTTATGAAGAAGAGCCTGTATTCCGCAACGCCGTCGACGAATGCGCAAAATGGCTCAACGAGCTCGCGCACATTGATTTCCGCCCAATGCTCTACAGCGAAACCAAATCCGATGACGAGCTTAACCCCCAGTTGGAAGCAATCATACAACCCGTCATCTTCGCCACTCAATATGCAATGGCGAAGCTCTTCATATCCTGGGGCATTTTTCCAGCAGCTGTAGTCGGCCACAGCATCGGCGAATATGCAGCCGCTCAGATCGCTGGCATCATCTCGTTACCCGACGCCATTCGCCTGACACTAAAAAGAGGACACTTAACGGCCCGCGTGCCTGCCGGCGGCATCGTTGCAGTCGGCCTGTCGCCCGAAGAGCTCCGGCCATATTGGAACGAAAACCTTTCGTTGGCGGCAATAAACGGGCCGTGTCAGTGCGTCGTTTCCGGGGCCGCATCTGAGATCGCAGCCTTTCATGAGCAACTGCAGTCGAAATCCATAGCGAGCAAACAGATACGCGCGAGCCATGCCGTGCATTCATCACTACTCGATCCAATCCTGCCGGATTTTAGGATTCATGCGGAACAAGTTGAGTTGCAAACCCCGCAAATTCCGTTCATGTCGACGGTGCTCGGCGACTGGCTTGAAACGGACTCGCCGATCGATGGCAGCTATTGGGTCCTCAATCTGCGAGAGACGGTGCAGTTCCATCGGGCTTTCGATCGACTGATGCAATCGGGCCATGAGTTGTTCATTGAGATGGGGCCTGGGGCAGCTCTGTCCAGACATTCCAGGCAGTTCAAGTCAAAGAGCAACCTGCGCGGCCCGGTCGCCTTCGCAGCCTTGCCAGGAAGCGATCATGGGCAAGGCGATCATGCGAGAGTGTTGCAGACAATGGGCAAGCTTTGGACATGCGGCGTTGGTATTGACTGGTCTGGCCTGCACGTACATAAGCGTCCGCAGCGTACTCCCCTCCCGCCTTATCCATTTGATCGCAAGCGTTACTGGCTCGACGCAGTCGCCACGAGGGAGCAGGTCCAAAATGCCGAAGACGCTGGGGGCTCATCCGTCGATCGCCCGGCTGGGAACGAAGGAGGGCGCAGTCCGATTTTGATTGTCTCTGCTGAGGCAGCTTTGGACCGCCAAATTGCGGCCGTCTATCGGGATATTCTGGGCGTGGATGACGTTGCGCTGACCGACAGCTTCTTTGATCTTGGTGGCGATTCGTTGAGCGCCTTAAGCGTCCTCGGTCGAATCGAGCAGCTAACGGGAGAGAGATTGGCTGTGTCCCTGCTGCTGGAACATCAGACACCAGAAGGGCTCGCATTAGCCCTCTCGAAGACCCATGGTGACGCGCGTCCGAGGGCATTAGTGCCGATACAAACCGGCGGTTCGCACGTACCTGTGTTTTGCCCCCACCCCTTTGGCGGACATGTACTCTTATATACGCCCCTCGCTAAAGCACTGGGTGCAGAGCAGCCAGTCTTCGGATTACAGGCGAGGGGCCTGAATGGTGAGGCAAAACCTCACCTGAGCATTAGGGAGATGGCAGGAGAATATGTTGAGGCCATCAAGAGCGTTCAAGCATGCGGCCCTTATCAGCTCGTCGGCTTGTCCATGGGCGGTAGCATTGCTTGGGAAATGGCCTGCCAATTGCGCGATGCTGGTGACGAGATATCGATACTTGGGCTGCTCGACGCCAAAGCAATTCACAAGGATGAAGATCACACAGACGGCCGGTATCATCGCCTGCTCGGCAACAGTCCCATTCCTGACTGGCTGAGCGAGCAAGCGATCATATTGACCGTGCTTTTTCCCGTGTTGAAGAAACATTGGCGAAGGTTGAAATCCATCAAACGTGAGTGTCAGGTTACGGCCTTGCGAGATTTCGGGACGCAAGCGGGCAATGTCCCCGATATGAGCAATACGCAGCTCAATAATATTCTGACAGTTGCGGAGGCAAATAGAATTGCGCTGCGTGATTATACACCTCGGCCCAACGACAGCAGGTCCGTTCTCTTTGCGGCAAAAAATGGGCTGCGAACTTTCACTAACCAGCCCGATGGCGATCTTGGGTGGGGGCAATTCGCGCGAAGCCCCCTGGAAATTCACGAGGTGCCAGGTGACCATTACACGATGGTCGCTTCGCCGCATGTGAGGGTCTTGGCGAAAAAGCTTAATAGCGTTCTCAATCAAAGGAGTAGGCGATGACACCCAGCACATTCGCGAAAGTCTCCGATCTGCGCACGGCTCGGGGGCAACGTCCGGATCGGATTTAGACAATTTCTACAAACGAGACTGGACGACCTGCGCAAAGCATTGTCGAGCAGGTGGCTGGCTACTTCCCGATAAGGCGCAAACCGCGCTAGCCCTCAGAGCAAATGTGAGGATTCAAGATGAACCAATCGACCGTCGAGAAACTCGCCCTCGAACGCGCAATCGAGGAATTGCAAGCCCGCTATTCAAACGCTAATCTCAGGAGTCGAGTGCAGCTTTCCACGGCGCGCCAGGTGCTCCCCGGCGGAAATACGAGGGCCGCGCTCCACTACGATCCGTTTCCCGTATTCATCGAAAGCGCGGAGGGAGCCCGCGTCATCGACGTCGACGGGCACAGCTATATGGACTTCGCAAACGACTTGACGGCCGGGTTCTACGGTCATTCCCACCCGATCATACTGGCCGACATCCGAAGCGCGCTCGATAACGGTATCAGCTTCGGTGGTCCCCATAGGTATGAAGAAGCGCTGGCCAAAGCGATATGTAGTCGTTTCTCGTCGATCGAGCGTGTTCGCTTCTGCAATTCCGGCACCGAGGCCAATCTAATGGCCATGGGCCTGGCGCGCGCGGTAACGGGCCGGCCGCTGGTGCTCGCCTTCCATGGTGGATATCATGGCAGCTTTGCGAACTACATCGGTGCCGGAATGCCGCTCAACGTCGACAAGCCGCGGCTGCGCTTCGCTCGATTCAACGACGAGGAAGATGTTCGGCGAGTCCTGGAAAAGGATGGAGCACAGACCGCCGCCATCATCATCGAACCCATGATGGGGAGCGGCGGCGGCATTCTGGCCGATCCTACATTCCTTGCCAATCTTCGGGTCATCGCGGATGAGTGCGGGGCGCTTCTTATCTTCGATGAGGTTCAGACCGCCCGCTTCTCCCCTGGCGGCCTCCAGGATCTAGTTCAGGTCCGCACCGATCTCACAACGCTTGGCAAGTCGCTAGGTGGTGGCCTGACATTCGGTGCCTTGGGCGGACGCGCGGACCTGATGGATCGGCTGGACCCGTCCCTTCCTGGCGCTATCGGACATGGCGGCACGTTCAACAATAATGTCCTGACCATGATCGCCGGCCAGGTCGGTCTAACGAAAGTAGCGACCGCCGAGGCTCTCCATGGGGCCAACGCCCGCGGCGACACGCTGCGCCAGAGCCTCCTTGCAGCCGCGAGGGCACGTGGATCAGTGCTTTCGATCGGCGCCTACGGGTCAATTCTATCGCTGCATTTTCAGCCCAAAGCACCCCGTAATCCCGCCGAAATCGCGACCACGCCAGTGCAACGGAAGCTCTTTCAACTGGACCTGCTTCTGCGCGGTTTCTACGTGCAGCGGCGTGGCACGATCAATCTCTCACTGGCCACGACCGATGAAGACTGCACCGCGTTCACCGAGGCCTTCGGGGGCTTTCTTGACCGCTATTCGGCCTTCCTGCCGTCCTGACGACACTCCCTGTAAGCAGGGCAGCCACGCATTATGAGCCCCCTGAAGCGAACCCGAACTGCGGCGCCTGCCTCCTCAGGATTTTTTCAGCTAGCGCGTGACCCTGGACGACATGATCATTTGTGTCGCACGCACCGCGTTCAGGCAGCAAATGCCCCTAAGCTCTCCTTGTTTCGCTCGCGCAAGATGCCTACGCTATGGTACTGTGTGTTTTGCAATTTTGGCTCTGACGCACTTTTTGACCCCTGATCAGGGGTCAAAGTTCGGCTCCGATTAACAGTATCGGGGCTCGAGCCAACCATCGTGGATCTATAGCAAGAGGCGTGCGCCGCATTCCGATTATTGTGATGGTTTCGGCGCAGCGAGGAGCTTCTTCCAAGCCTCGCAAGCGGCGTCGATGATGGCGTCGTAGTTGTCGAAGACGCGGTTTGAGAGCCAATTCTGCCGCAGATATTGCCAAACGTTTTCGACCGGGTTCAGTTCCCGGGGAGCGCGAAGCAGGAAGATCGCGTCATGTTTTTCGGCATCCTGAAGTTGGCGGTGGTGTGCCATACGGCACGGTCCATGACGAGCGCAGCGTGTGCGCCCTCTTCAACATGGCGGCTTATCTCGCCGATATGGCGTTGCATGGCCTCGGTGTCTGTAAAGGGCAGAGCCAGAGCGGCCCCGGCGCCGCGCGCCGGGCAAATCGCCCCAAACAGATACGCACTCTTGCAGCGCTGATCGGCCGGCTGGCGGGGTCGGTTGCCGGGCGTTGCCCATTGCCGCACGATGCCGTTCTTCTGGCCGATGCGGGCTTCATCCCGGAACAATGCTGATCGACAAGACCGTCGGGGCCGGCGAACCGTTGCACCCAGTCGCGCAGCGTCTTCCGATCCATCCTTCGAAGCCCCGCGCAGGTAGTGTTCTGAGAGTTCTGCAAATTCGCTGAGAGAGGGCGGTCATGGCAGGCTGGTGATTGTTCACGCCACCGATTCCCTGGAAGGAACGCCACCATGACCAAGATTGAAAGTAAGACCGCCAGCGCTGCCGTCAAAGACATTCTGCTTTCGCACCCGGATGGACTGCACGAAGTGATCCGTGCAGGAGGTGCTCGAGGCCGAGATGGATGAGGCGCTGGGCGCGCTTCGAAGGGCGAGCGGACGCCGGAGCGGCTCGGCTACCGCTCGAGTTACTGTGGCCGCACGCTTGTGACGCGCGTCGGCAAACTCGAGCTCAGAGTGCCGCAGGACCGCTCGGGGCGCTTCTCCACCGAGCTGTTTGAGCGCTACCAGCTCGGAACGCGCCTTGGTGGCGACGCTGGCGGAGAGGTATGTGCAAGGGGTACGACCAGAAGGTCAAGGCGATCACCGAAGAACTGTGCGGCCATGCGTTCTCGGCCTCGTCGATCTCGGCCATCAACAAGCGGCTGGACGAGAGCCTTGCTGCCTTTGCAAGGCGCCCCCTTCAAGAGCCGTTTCCTTTCCTCATCCTCGACGCGCGCTACGAGAAGGTGCGATCATGAGCCAGGCGGTACTGATCGCGGTCGGCATCGACTGGACGGAAGACGCCAGATCCTGGCCGCGGAGATGGCCAATCGCGAGAGCCGTTCGGTCTGGAAAGACTTCCTCGTGGCGCTGAAGGCGCGCGGCCTGAAGGGCGTTGAACTGGTCGTCTCCGACGACCATGCCGGTCTGGTCGCGGCGATCGGCGAGGTGATCCCGGAAGCGGCCTGGCAGCGCTGCTACGTGCACTTCCTCAGGAACGCGCTCGATCATCTGCCGCGCAAGCACGGCGACGACTGCCTGCAGGAACTGCGCTGGCTCTATCACCGGCGCGATCTCGCCGAAGCCAAGGCCGATCTCGCCGCATGGCTTGCCAAATGGTCGTCGCGCTATCCGAGGCTCACCGCATGGGTGGAAGAGACCATCGAATACACGCTGACCTTCTTTCGCCTGCCGCGCCAACACCACAAGCATCTGAAGTCCAGCAACATGCTGGAGCGCCTCAACGAGGAAATCCGTCGGCGCACTTATGTAGTGCGTATCTTCCCCAATGCCGAAAGCTGCCTGCGCGTGGTCAGGGCGCTTGCCGTCGAAACCAACGAAACTGGATGGAGGCAAACCGATACATCAACATGGACGACCTGCGCGAGCACAAGAAGCTCACTCTGCGCCAAGCCGCATGACCAGTTTCATGGCCGCCCCTTTTTGCAGAACTTGACGCACACAACCCGCGCGCAAGGCGTCGAAGTTCGCTCGCCGAATAGTCATCCCCATAATTTCACCGCTGAACCACACCGAATCTCCTTCGGCATCAGGGAATCACGGTCCACCTGCGACAGAAAATCACGAAAGAGTCAGCGCCCGAGACCGTTGGTATTACACGGTGGGTGACTACGACTCACGATTCAGCTCTGGGCCGTTTCCATTTCGACTTCTGTGCAACCGTCAGGTTCCGGTCTGTCTAGTCCCGTTCTCTGGTCAACAGCTCGACCCAAAGAGCAATTCCGTGGGGCAGGGCCTCGTCATTGAAATCATATTTGGGATTGTGGAGGGGAGCCGTCATGCCATTGCCCATAAAGATGAAAGCGCCGGGCCGGGCCCTCAGCATGTAGGAGAAATCTTCCGCCCCCATAATTGGCGCCGTGTTGCGCCGCACTGCAGCTTCTCCAGCGACGCGTGCGGCGGCATTCCCCAGAATGACAGCCTGGCTGGGATAATTGACGGTCGGCGGGTAACCACGGCGATAATCGAACTCGGCCTCTGCCCCAAACGCCTTGGCGACGGAGCTGGTCAGCGCGCCGACGAGGCTTTCGACTTTGTCGCGGCTGGTGTCTGACAAAGAGCGGGCAGTGCCCTTCATTACGACCTCGGACGGGATGACGTTATAGGCATCGCCAGCATGGATCGATGTGATGGAGAGCACGACCGGGTCAACGGGATCGACGCTCCTTGAGACGATTGTCTGGAGTGCGCTGACCACGTGGTTGGCGACTGAGATTGGATCGATGGTTTCGTGCGGCTGGGCCGC
Organism: Mesorhizobium sp. WSM3864; assembly: GCF_002294955.1. Lineage (NCBI taxonomy): Bacteria > Pseudomonadati > Pseudomonadota > Alphaproteobacteria > Hyphomicrobiales > Phyllobacteriaceae > Mesorhizobium > Mesorhizobium sp. WSM3864. The sequence continues at coordinate 53,917 of NZ_NSGD01000020.1, read as the reverse complement.
ATGTCCTCCCTTGCCGATGATCTTGATATCGAAACGATCGGATGCGGCGAGCATGACATCGTCGGAAAGGGAGAACGTACCGACCTCCATGCCCGGCATGTTGTGAAGAGCATAGACCTCCTCAACACCGAAACGCTCGAAGAGACCGTCCTCGACCATCACCTTGGCTCCCGCACCACCCTCCTCCGCAGGCTGGAAGATCGCAACTAAGGTTCCGGGAAAGGCGCGCGTCCCGGCAAGGTGCTTCACAGCGCCAAGCAAAATCGCCATGTGCCCGTCATGGCCACAAGCGTGCATCCGTCCCACCGTAGCTGAAGCATAGGGCAGACCGGTCACCTCAAGAATGGGTAAAGCGTCCATGTCGGCGCGAATGCCTATCGTCCGACTCGACGGCGCAATTCCTCCACGGACCACCGCAACGACCCCGCTTCGACCGACGCAGGTTACGACCTGATCGCACCCGAAACTGCGAAGCAGCTCAGCGACGCATCCTGCCGTGCGCTCGACATCGAACAAGAGCTCGGGGTTGCGGTGAAAATCACGGCGCCATTCGATGGCTTGCCTGCCAAGCGTCTCGGATATCTTGAAAACTTCCGAGCTGGTAGTGTTCGTGTGTTGAATTGAAGAGAAATTCCGCGGCATTAGGAGCCTCGTTGTCGTATTGTGGAGTTCTGTTCTTGCGGCTGGGCCTGCGTAGCTTCCTCAGAAGCGGCGCAAGAGTAGGCCAGACCGACGGGTCAACAGGGCAACGCAGCCAAGAGAAATCACGGTCAATAATATCAACAGCGTCGCAACCGCAGTAATCGTGGGGTCGATCTGCAATTCTAGCTTGTTAAACATCAGCTTAGGGATAGTAAAATTCGATCCGAACAGGAATACAGACAATATAACTTCATCAAAACTAACGATTAATACCAAGATTCCGACGGCTGCAATTGACGGCATCACGTTTGGTATAACAACCCTTGAAAATACGATCCGCCCACTTGCTCCAAGTGTCCGGGCGGCGTCCTCAATGCGGTTGTCTAGAGACGAGATGGCAACAGACGTAAGAATAATGACGTACGGAACACTTTGCAGAGTGTGCGCGATGATGACTGCGGTCAAAGAGCCGAGCAACCCCGTTCGGGCAAAGGCTATGTAGAGGGCAATTGCAAGAATGATCGATGGCAGGACGAGAGGAGCCATGAAGTTGGCCTCTACCGCCCATCGAGCGATAAACCGACCTCGCACCAGCGCGTAAGCCGCCACTGTTCCCATTCCGAGAGCGAGAACCGAGGATATGCACGCAATAATGATCGAATTTCGCAATGCAATCATCCAAGCTGGATCGCTAAAGAACGCCGCGTACCAGCGCAGGGAAAAGCCCGGAGGCGGAAACATCAGGGACTCCGCGGAGGAGAAGGACATTGGAACGACGATTAAAACCGGCAGAACCAAGAAGAGAAGTGTCGCGACAGCAAGCAAGACCACAAGCCCGCGCTCAACCACCGAAAATAGTCTCAGCGATGGTCCTTGCGAGCGGACACCCTCACCGCGCCAAGGACTTGCGCTCGAACCTGCGCCATTCCGCGCATCGCTATTCATCACCATCCTCCGTCAATTTCTGCCGCCGGAGCGCAATCTGTAGTTGATGCCGTACAAAAGCAGGATCGTTACCATGAGTATCACCGACAACGCTGCTGCTGTTTCCCAGCGTGGAAGCGTGTTGATGAGGACGTCCAGCATGTTGGCGATCATCACCACGTTGCCCCCGCCCAGAACCGCCGGGGTGATGTAGAAGCCGAGCGACAAGATAAAAACGAGGGTTGCGCTCGCTGCTACCGCCGACCCGCTCAGCGGAAAAAACAGGCGCCAAAAGATCGCGCGTTTGGAAGCGCCCAACGAGGCTGCCGCTTGGAAACATCTTTCATCGAACCGGCTAAATGCCGAATAAAGCGGGAGCACAAAAAAGGGTAAAAGGACGTTGACCATGCCGATCAGGACGCCGTATTCGTTATAGAGAAATTGGACCGGCTGATGAACCAATCCGGTAGCAAGAAGCGCCCGATTGAGGAGCCCGTCGTTTCCGAGAATGACAATCCAGGAATAGGTCCGGATCAAGACGCTGATCCAAAAGGGTACCAGTACGAGCACGAGACAGGCGGCGCGCCCACGTGACGAGAGCCCTCGCATCCAGTAGGCAAGCGGATACCCTAAGAAGATGCATGCAAGCGTTGTCATGCTCGCGATACGCAGAGTGTTGGCTATGACCCGCAGGTAAACCGGCGTTTTAATAAGATAGACGTAGTGCCGCGTGGTCGGCGTCGGATTTGAGAAACTCCACTCTAACATTGTTAGGACTGGTACATCGAATGCGAGCATCATGAAAAGCAGGAGCGGCGCCACCATAACGAAAAAGCGCAACTCTCCAGTTTGTATGCGGGCGAGCCACATGCTGATGTCCCTCCTTTGATCCTAGGAATGGAGCACTGCGAGACCACTGTTCGGAACTACCGAACCCGGCATGAGCAGAGCTTGGGTTCGGTCCTGTCTTTTTCGGCGGTCACGTCGCCGAATGTGCAAGCGATACGCCGTTTAGCTAACGCGCGAGTTTCCACTCCTGCCACCGTTGCGCTACGGCATCGCCGTTCTCGAACCACCATTTGCCGTTCGACAGTAGCTGCCGATCTTTGTTTTTGGGTGAAGTTGGCATTTTGTCCTTGAGCTGTTCAGGCAGATACTGGGCCATTTGTGGGCTATTGCCTGGGTAGAAGACCCGTTCTGCCTGCAATGCCTGCTTCTCAGGTACGGTCCAGTCGTGCAGGGCTAGCATTGCCGCTTCCACCTCCTGGGCAGGTGCTCCCTTCGGCACCACCCACCACGCAATGTCGAGCAAAGCTTGGTTATAATTGAACTCCAGCTCAGGCCGGGGCATGATTCGGCCATTCCAAGCCATGCAGTAAGCAACTTCGTTGTCTGCAAGTAGCGTTGCCGCTTGTTGGCCCGACGTCCACCACACGGAAACATTAGGCGCAATCCGCTCGAGGGAACGGAAGGCACGATCAACATCCAGCGGATAGATCTTGTCCAACGGAACGCCGTCAGCCATCAATGCTGCTGGAAGCACAGATTCGGGTTCATCTCGCAGGCAGCGCTTTCCGGGGAACTTTTCCACGTTCCAGAAATCTGCCCAAGTCTCGATTGGCTGAGTTCCCTTCTTCCAGGCCATGCCGGTCGAGAAGTAGCTCTGCCCAAAGGCGTAATCCTGCCTCGTTTCCGGGAATACTGACAGCGGATTAATCAACTTCCAGTTGAGCTTCTCTAACAGACCAAGAGAGACTGCCTGCTCCAACGTCTGGCTATTCATGTCCCATAGCGAGGCCGTGACGTTCCCAGATTCAACCATGGCACGAAGTTTGCCGAAGCTGGTCGGCGAAACGTAATCGATCTGGATGCCGGTGCGTTCCGTAAATGGCTTGAAAAATGCCTCGACCGAGGCGTCGTGGCTTGCGCCGCCCGAATCTCCGACGATGAATTTCTTCGCAGGCTCACTCACTGCTATGGTTGGGTGAACCACTGTAGCGACGAAAAGGCATGAGATTGCCATGGCTGCTGCTGTGAAACGACGGGCCATTGTCATTGAGCTCTCCTCCGGGGTGACATGATTGTTACTTTTCACTGTCCTGGAGGAGCCACCCATCTTCAGGTCTCCAGGTAATGCACACGCGATCCCCCGGCGAGAACCTCGGGACCACGTGCTGACATGATGCGACTAGGTTCGTGCCGATGGACGGTTCCTGCATGGTGTAACGGACGATCTCACCCTGGTAGACTACGTCCGCAACTTCGCAATTGATGCCGAACCGGCCGGTTCGCACGTCAGTCGCTGGTTCGAGGTTGATGCGCTCCGGCCGAACAAGCATCGTCGCGCGGCTTCCGGGTAATCTACTGCCAGAAGGGAGTGGCAACTTTATTCCGCCATCCAGAGTGAGAACCGCGTCGTCGCCTTCTCGGGCCACATCACCGTCAAGCAAGTTGGCGACGCCGAGAAAGCCCGCCACGAAGCGATTGGCAGGCTGCCTGTAAAGCTCTGCCGGTGTGGCTATCTGCTGAATGACGCCTTGTGCGAGTACAGCAATGCGGTCGCTCGTCGACATCGCCTCGTCCTGGTCATGCGTAACCAGAATGGCCGTTACGCCCAACGTGCGCTGCAAGCGGCGCAGTTCCATCCGAACCTCTTCACGAAGCTTCCGGTCGAGCGCGGCCAGAGGCTCATCCAGCAGCAGAAGCCTCGGTCCGAATACCACCGCACGGGCGATGGCGACCCGCTGCTGCTGACCGCCCGAAAGCTGTGAAGGCTTCCTATTCTCCAAGCCATTCAGGCGCACGAGGTCAATCGCCCATTCGACGCGCGCCTTGATGTCACGCTTGTTGATGCCGCGCACGGCCAAAGGGAAAGCGATGTTGCTAGCCACCGTCATGTTCGGGAACAATGCGTAGGATTGGAAAACCAGACCAATGTCGCGTTGGGCCGGGGGGACGAGTGTGACGTCACGTGATCCGATCATGATGCGGCCGCCTGTCGGTTGGACAAGTCCGGCAATCAATCCCAGGAGAGTGGACTTGCCGGAGCCGCTTGGGCCGAGAATGGAAAGGAACTCACCCTCGGCTACCGTGAGATCGATGCCCGCGACGGCAGGTAGCCCGCCGTAATCTTTGCGTAGCCCCGAGACCTCGATTACAGGTGATCGATTGGCTATTACCTTGTCATCGCTTATTAATTGATGACTGGCCATGAGACCCTCGGAACATAACCGACCCTACTGAGGACACGCCGAGCCATCGCGCGGGCGGAGGCTAACACAGCTTCCTGATCCAGTTGCGTTGATTGGCCGTTCAGCAGCACCAGCTTTCCATTGACAAATACCGTCGAGGCGAGCGTGCTATGGCCGGTCAATAATAGTTCTTGGACAGGATTGATGCCCGGCAGCGTTTCGGGCTCGCTATTGCTTCTGATCACGATATCTGCCCTCTTGCCGACCTCAATGGCGCCTATCATCTCAGACAGTCCCAGTGCCTTGGCAGCGTGGGTTGTCCGCATTTCCAAAAGCCGAGTTGAGGGGATGTAGTGCTTGTCCTGCCTTGCAGCCAAGTATCCGATGTGTTCCAGGCCACCGAAGGTCCATACTTTTGCTACGTCAACTCCAAATACGACATTGCATCCGCGGTCTATAAGCTCTGGAATACGCGGCTTCTTGTCGGAACTGATGCCGTAGTACATGGCATTCCCGGGGTGCCATACTAAGGACATACCAGAATCGAGAATGACCGAAATCTCGTCATCACGAATCACGTTCATGTGGACAAACAGGCAATTTGGTCCGAGTAATCCACGTTGAGCAAAGTAGACCATGCTGCTGCTGCCGCCGTTGAGGCGAGCGTCATCGCGCTCGGCCTGCTCCGGCGTAAAGTTGTGGTGCATGGTGAAGGTCACGCCAGCAGTATCAGCGCAATCCTTGGCGGCGCGCATCAGGTGTTCCGACTGGGAGCCCTCCCCGTAAATTGCCACGTGCCCGCGAACGAGCCCGTAAGGATCGTTGTTTCGCACCAGTTGCCCGCCGAGAACCTTGAACGCACGCTCGGAGTCGTTCGGAATGCGTGCCGTCTTTGAGGGCCGAGCATTCCCGGCATCGCTCACGTCCCAGAGATAGGGATCTGCTAATCCCGCTCTAACGCCTACCGATTCTACCGCTGCGGCTGCCGCATCGGGCTCATAAACGGTACCTGGCTCTAGAAAGAAGGTGTAGCCGTGTTTGAGCATCTCAAGACCAACGACTTGAGTTTGGATATACTCGTCCTCAGCCTCGAGTTGGTTCGTCCATTCGGAAAATGCTAACGGCGCTGTGGTTTTCGGGTCGTCAGGTGCAATTCCCCGGATGAGGTGAATATTCGCGTGGTAGTGGCAATCAATAAAACCGGGATGGATCACCGCCCCTTTAGCGTCAAACAGCCGGCGAGGTTGGAAACGGGTTGACAGATCCGCATCACGACCGACTGCGATGATCGTTTTGTCATTAATCGCAACCGCCCCACAGCTGTACACGGTGCGCTCGGCGTCCATTGTAAGGAGGTAGCCGTTGCGAATTAGAGTGTCACAGGATTCTGAAACCGGTTTGCCCGTCATAATTTGCTGCTCCCCTCGACGATTGATTTCGGCAATTCGCGATCCCAACAGTCAGCCCGAAGATCGGGCTTCTCCTCCTTGAGTTGCCGCTTGTCGACGCGTTCCGAGGGGGTACGTGGAAAGTTCTTCCGGTATTCGATGAACCGCGGAACCTTGAAGGGCGCTAGATGACTGCTGCAAAAGGCCGCGATTTGTTCAGGCGGTAATTCGGAGGGGTTGATATCATCGACGAGTAGGATGTAGGCTTTGACCTCCTCGCCGCGGATTTCATCAGGCACCGGAACGACCGCCGCATCCTTGATCTCAGGCATCTGGCGGAGAACTGTTTCGACCTCTACCGCCGAGATATTCTCGCCCGATCGCCTTACGACGTCCTTCTTGCGCCCTTTGAAATAGACAAATGAGCGCTCATCTCGCATTACCAAGTCGCCCGAGTGGAACCAGCCATCGCGAAGCGCCTCCTGGGTGGCATCAGGCAAGCGAAAGTAGCCACTAAATAGTCCCGGTCCGCGAATTAGCGCTTCGCCGACCTGTCCCGGCGGCAAATCCCTGCCCCCATCGTCGACGATGCGCAAATCGACCTCTGGCGCCGGTATGCCAATTGCTCCCGACCCGATCATTTCGTCATGCATGTGCCATGGCATACGGCAAATCGTGCCGGCCTCGGTGGAACCGTAATTGTCCAGCCAAGGAAACCCGAACCGTCCCACCAGCGTGGCGTGAAGATCCGCGGGAACGGCAGCGCAGATCGCATGGTCCACACGATGCGCCCGCTCAAGAGGATGCGGCGGCGATTTGGCGAGCAGCACTGGCATCGACGCGATGGCATGAACGCGCGTAACCTCAAAGCGATTGACGATGTCCCAGTATTTCGAAACGCTGAACCGGCGAGCAACCACCAATGAGCCGCCTGAATGAAGCATCATGAGAAGGAACAATGCTGGATCGGCATAGAAGAATGGTCCGGTGGAAAACGCACGGTCGCGACCACCTGGTACCATACGTATGTCGGTATCGATCGATCGCAGCCAGCGTTCGTGATTGAAGAGACACCCCTTGGGCACGCCGGTCGTACCCGATGTGTAGAAGATCGCGATCATGTCATCGCGCTTGCATTGGGCCGCACGCAGATCAAATGGTGCGGAGCCGCGCGCCGGTGCCGGGAGCCCTCGTGGCTCCTGCCCATCCAACGTGACCACTAAACAGGGGTTTGGAAGACTTTTGGCCAAGCGAGCGAGTAAATCGCCATTTCCTGATTCGGTGATCAAAACGGTTGGCCCGCTGTCGCGGAGGATATACCCTGCGTCGTGCTCGCGCGCCGTAGGATTGATTGATACGAGTATGCCCCGGTTGGCCATGGCGGCGAACAATGCAACGAGATATTCCGTGCGGTTGCCGATCGCGATCGCGACACGGTCGCCCGGCTTGATGAGGGGGCGCAGATAGGCAGCGAAGCTAGAGGTTAGCTCCATGAATTCGGAGCGGCCTATAGTCACCCCGTCCTCGAACATAAGCAGCGGCCGGTCACCGTTGCGATCACACCCCGTGCAAAGCAGTTCGATCAGAGTCTTGGCAGAGCAGCCGCTCCAGGGCGCTCCGGCATTCAAGTGCGACACAGCTGCGCCGAGCTTTACGGCCTCGATCATGCTGCAACCTCCGCCCATCCATTGCTAACGATCCTTGTCCCCGCGCGGTCGACCGCCTCGAACACATAATTTTTGGCCTGAAGAGTTGAGGCAGCAGGGCCGAGCCTCACGGAAATCGTCTGACCCGGCTCGATCAGGAGCAAACCCGAGAAGCGCATAGCTAGCCTGCGCAGCCTCCGTGAGTCCCCTCCGCAGCACAGATCGACCAGTGCCCGGGAAACGAAGGCCATCGTGCAGATGCCGTGAACGATCGGACCCGGCAGGCCGAGCGCCTTCGCGGCGACCGCATCGAATGTATAGGGACTCCGGTCGCCGGAAGCCTCCGCAAATCGCAGCGTCTGGTCAGGATCAAGCGGATAGATTAGCGTCGTAGCGAATTGATGCTTGGCACCGACTCCGCCATGGGCCGGGGCCATCCGACCGCAATCCTGGTCCGCGAACGCACCTTTTGCCAGACTGTATTGGAAATGCTCCGCGATCAGGTTCTCCCGTTGATCCTTCATGATCGCGTGAGTCACAACTACTGTGCCGATCGAGCGCCGCTGAACGCCGATAACCCGGGCCTCCGTGAGCACTGTTGTATCCGGCTCGATTGCGCGGTGAAGGATCAGGTCATGTTCGCCGTGGAAGGCGAAGCCGTCGAATACGGCGCGCCTGGCCCTGCCGATCACATCAAGCGTTGGCACGACCGCGAACACCGGCGGCGCAAGCACCCCTTCGACATGAGATAGAACCGTATCATTGGTTGACCGCGCAAAGGCGACGATTTGCTGCTTATCGACACCGAAAATGCCGATTTCCGCCTGGCCGCCAACCCGATCGAAAGCCCAGGTCACGAACAGAGCCCTCCCTGATGCGCTTGGAGGTCAGCAAGCAATTCCTTCCCCGACGGATGGGTAATGAGCCGCGACGGAACTTCCCGGTCCAGATCCTCGAAGGCCCATTGTCCCGAAGGATTCATCAGATCGCTGACAACCTGCGGCAGGGACAGGATAAGCAATCGGCTGCCATAGACTTGAAAGAGTTGCCCATTCGCCGGACATTCCTTTGCGGCAAGCCACGCGACGACCGATGACACATTGCTCGGATCCAGGGGGTCGAAGCCGTTATCAACGGGCGCCGTCTGGATCGATCCGATCATACGGGTGCGTGCCGATGGCGAGACCGCGTTCGAGCGCACACCATAGCGACTGGCTTCGATCTCGATCACCCGAGAGAGTGCGACGATACCGAGCTTTGCTGCAGCGTAATTGGCTTGGCCAAAGTTTCCCCTATATGCGGAGACGGAGGACGTGTGGACGATGGAGGCGTCGATCTGGTGGCCAGCCTTCGCATGATCTCGCCAGTAGGTCACCGCATGCCTGGACGTCGCCGCGTGTCCCTTCAAGTGAACGGCGATCACGGAGTCCCAGTCCCTCTCTTCCATATTTACAAAGGCGCGGTCCCGAAGAATGCCAGCATTGTTTACTAGAACGTGCAGACCTCCAAAGGTGTCAATGGCGAACCTGACCATATCCGCCGCCGCGTCCCAGTTAGAGACGTCATGGCGGCTTACCACCGCCTCGCCGCCTCCAGCGCGTATTTCCGCTACAACTTCGTCAGCTGGCGAAAGTCCAGTGTGCGAGCCGTCGAGGGCCACTCCGAGATCATTGACGACCACTTTGGCACCGTGGCTCGCCAGCATCAGCGCATGCGAACGTCCGAGCCCCGAGCCGGCGCCGGTGACAATGGCCACCCTATCTTTTAAACGAGTCATTTAGGCAAAACTCCCGGAATATGGTTCAAAGACCGGCAATCGAAGCTCACCCCCGCGTTCCAGCCACGCGACTCTGACCCTATCGCCGATAGAAGGCTCCCCATTGACGAGCCTGGTCATCAGGCGCGGCCCCTCTTCGAGCTCAACGATTGCCACCGAATACGGCGGAGGCAAATCGGGCAGGACCTGCCGCCATACCTTGGTCTTGCTGAAGACCACCCCAAGACCCGAAGCTTTTACCCATTCGAGGGTGTCAGAGTGGCAAACTACGCAGAATGGCCGCGGATAGAGGCTGTTTTGATCGCAATTGCGACACCTCTGTAAGACCAGCTCGCAACCCGATGCCGCCCGCCAGAACGGGGCGGAGAGAGGATCCGAATATTCTGCTATGACATCCGTCATGGCGATGCCCCTTCAGTTTGAGCCAAGGACGAGGGTAGCCGCGGAACCAAAGCAGGCCCCACCGATACCGTGAACCACAGCAAGCTCGGGTTCTGTCACTTGGCGAAGTCCCGCTTCGCCGCGCAGCTGCCGTACCGCTTCGACAATCAGCAGCAGGCCAAGCATGCCGGGGTGGTTGTAGGAAAGCCCCCCACCCATCGGGTTCACCGGCAGCGTACCGCCGGGGCCAATCCGCTCGGGACTTGCGAACGCGCCTCCTTCCCCCTTTCTACAAAAACCAAGATCCTCAAGTTGCATGATCACCGCGATGGTGAAATTGTCGTACAGGAGGACCAGGTCCATGTCGTCGGGCACAACGCCGGCCATTCCATACGCCTGTCGGGCCGACTCGACGCCCGGCGTGATAGTCGGGTCGGGTATCTGACTGACCATCCAATGGGTGACCTTTTCACCCATTCCAAGCACTCGTACGGCAGACTTGCGCGCATCGCGCGCCCGCGCCGCAGTCGTTACGACGACTGCACCGCCGCCATCTGTGACCAGACAGCAGTCAAGCGCATGCAAAGGCTCCGCCACGTATGGCGAGTCCATAACCTGACCCCTCGTCAGGGGCGTGCGAGCCCACGCTTTCGGGTTCGTGGTGGCCCAGGCCCGAGCGGCAACGGCAACGTCAGCCATCTGCTCTGCCGTAGTGCCATACTGGTGCATATGGCGCGCAGCAATCAATGCGTAATTTCCGATGGGGCGCGGCAGTCCGTACGGTGCTTCGAATTGCCCGCTGAGCGAGCGATCTCGTCCGACGTTGCCGCTGCGCGAGCGCAGGCTGCGCTGCCTGGACGCATATGCAATCAGCGCCACCTCACAGTGTCCGGCTCGGACTGCGGCGAAAGCATGGTGCACATAGGCCTCGAAAGAACCGCCCCCGATATCCGTGCTATCGACGTAGCTAGGTGCAATACCAAGATACTCGGCGACTTCTGCGACCGGCTGTCTTCCAGACACACTGACGAACAGGCCATCGACATCACGCAGGGTCATCCCTGCCTCGTCAAGCGCTTCGCGACACGCCAAGGCAATCATGGAGAGTTCGGTCTGATCTGCGACTTTGCCGAGGGGAGCTTCAGCAACGCCGGCGATGAACACCCCCCCTGCACTGCTTGTCATAATGCCCTCCCCGCGGTCGTTCCCAGCTGCAGTTGATGCAGAGAGCCTACAACGGTCCTTAGTCGCCTGTCCAGTAAGTTTCCGCTATGTGAAAACTAAAATTTCAACATGCGGAAAAATTTGCATGAGCATTGCTGCCTAATCGCGCCACTTGCAGAGCGATGCGTCCGGCAGTCCACCAGCCGCCAATGAAGTATGCCACACGAGTGGCTGGCAAGGCTCCGGATCTCGCGAAGCTGACCGGCTAAAACTATTTCGCGGCTTAGCGTTCGCTCAGCGCAGCTCGGATCGCAAGCAGAGCAACTCTATCGTCAATCCAACGTTGATTGACGGTGTCGTCGTCGGGAAAGGCGGATAGCTTAACGGCTGCAAACTCGGCGCCGGGGTCGACATATAGGGTCTGTCCGCCATGTCCGCGCGCCCAAATGGTGCGACGGCGGGTATCCTCAATCCACCACTGATTATGATAGGCACCGTTAGGCAGTAATTTGCGCATGTCTTCCGGGAGCTCGACTCTGCCGTTCCGAGTGGCTTCTATCCAACCGCAGGGAATGATCTGTCGGCCGCGCCAAGCACCCCCCTCAACCAGCAGTTGGGCAAACCGCCCCAAGTCGCGGAGCGTTGCGCACAAGCCGCCGCTAGCTATCGCGAAACCGGCGTCGTCCACAACGATATAGGCGTCCTCTTCGGCCCCCATAGGCACCCAAAGTTCATAGCTCATCAGGTCGGCCAATGACATTCCGGATACCCGCTGCAAAACGAAGCCCAGCACGCACGATTCGATCGAGCGATAATTAAACAGGGCACCGTGTGACCGCTCTGCTTCATGAAGCGAGAGGATCAGCTCCCAATATGTTCGCGGCCACCCCGGCACAGGCTGGCGGTACCAGCCAGCGTATAGGCCCTTCTGCATGTGGGAGCCTTCGTTCAGCGATTCGTCAAAAATCACGCCGCTTGACATGTCGAGAAGCTGCTGCACCGTCGCTCCGCGATACGCCGTCGCAGCGAGTTCCGGCAGATAGTGCGTGACTGGCTTGCGGACATCCAGCAGCTCTTTGTTCATCAGCATTCCGGTGAGCGTCCCGGTGAACGACTTTGTCACTGACATTACGAGATGCTGGTTTTGGGGGCCCAGGCAATCCATGTAATACTCGAGGATGATCCGGCCTCGATGTAGCACCAAAAGCCCGGCTGTAAAATTCCGCTCAAGAAGGTCTGCCACCGAGCGCTTGCCATCGGAAAATCTGACCATGAGTTCTCCCAGGGACTGAAGCGACTCGGGCAATGGCCGCACGGGGCCAGAACCGCGCCATATCGGGGCAGTAGTCGTCATTTCGCGCACGTGCTGGAAGGTCCAACGGTTCCAAGGCGACATGTCCCAGCCCACTCGCGGGATGAGCGGCGCACCAGGGTTACGTGGATCTCGGTGCTGCATGCCGGTCATGTCCTCACGTTGAGCGTCGCCAGCAGCTGCCACAATGCCACCTCCACCGGGCGCCCCTCAGGCTATAGCGCTGCTTAGCCGCCTGTCTAGTCGATTTCCACTATACGGTAAAAGACTTTCGATATGCGGAAAACGTGTTATGAAGCTGAAGTGAGGCGTTCCGGCGCCACGGCCGAACCAAAGGGCCTGAGGACAGACAGGGAGTCACCACACGTGAAGAGCGACATTGTACGCTGCTGGGAATTCGGAGACGTAAGGCAAGAATACGAAAGCCGCGACGCGATTCTGTATGGCCTCGGCATCGGCTTAGGAGGACACCCGCTCGATGTGAATGAGCTGCGTTTCGTGACCGAGAGCAGGCTGGAACATCCACTGCCGACATTCGCCACGGTGCTGGCCAAGCCACCGCTGGATGACCTGTTCGAGGCTGGCGAAATTGATCGCGTCAAGGTGGTGCAGGGCGAACAGCGTTGCCTATTCGACCGGCCGCTACCCCTTGCCGGCGAAGTAGTCGGTCGCGCCAGAGTTACAGGTGTATGGGACAAGGGCACTGAACGAGGCGCCTTAATCAGATGGGATCATGAGCTGTTCGACGCGCACTCGGGAGAGCGCTATTGCCGGTCACGCAGCATAACTTTCGCAAGGGGCGACGGCGGCTGCGGCGGGGATACAAAACCACCTCCAGCTCCGCATGCCGTGCCGAGCGGGCCAGCGGAAGCATTCTATGACCATCCCACCGTTCCCCAAGCGGCCCTGATTTACCGGCAGTTGGGCGATCACAATCCTCTGCACAGCGATCCTGAAGTGGCACTTAAAGCGGGCTTCGGTCGGCCGATTTTGCATGGGCTCTGTACCTATGGTATTGCGGGATGGGCCGTGATCCGCACGTTCCTAAACAGCCGGGTGGAAAATCTCGTGGAGCTTAACTGCCGCTTCTCGAAGCCTGCTTTTCCCGGAGAGACTCTGCGGACCGAGATGTGGCGGCATGCAAACGCTATAGCATTCCGGGTGCGCGCGCTGGAGCGGGACGTAATTACTATCGACAATGGCCACGCGCTCATTCAAAATTAAAATCGGTGTTGCGCGTCGTGTAGTGAAATGGGCTTCGCTTCAAGGGTGAGAAAGTTGTTTCGTGGTGTTTTCCGCCTATGATAATGGCGGAGTTCAGCCCTATCGGAGAAGCGAAGGTGAGAACCGTAACCAGTGAAATGAATGGCGAGCCCCGTGCGCTGGCGCGGACGGCCTCAACACCCAAGACAAGCCGCAATTCAGATCGGGCCACGGAAGGATCAAAGAGCCTGCGGCGGGCGCTTCTCTTGTTGCGCACGGTTGCCGCGCATGACGACAAGGGCATGCGACTGACGGAGCTTGCAAGCTCGACTCACATGCACACAACGACGACGCACAGGCTGCTTTCGGCACTCCAAGACGAGCGGATGATTTCGTTCGATCCCAACACGAAGCTCTATAAGCTTGGCCTTGAGATGCTGCTCTTGGCCGAGTCGGCCCATCGCATGACGATCAAAGATCAGTTGCATCAGGTTCTCGTGGCGTTAGCGCAGGATTGTGGCGAGGACGTTCATTCCATCGTTCCGGCAGGCGACGATCATGTGCTAATAGACAAGGTTGAAGGCACCGAACTGGGGCGCATTACAAGCCCAGCGATTGGGTGCCGTCGGCCGATTGGCGTTGGCGCCGGTTCCATCGCCCTTTTGACCGCTGTTTCAAATGCGGAGGCACGCAGCCTCTACGAGCGTAATTTGCCCCACTTGGCCAACATCCGGTGGACGACGCCTGATCGCATCTGGCGCGATATTGTTGCCGCCCGTCGCCGGGGCTTCTCGGTGGTAAAGGGCCAATTGTTGAAGGACGCGACCGCAATCAGCGTGGCAGCACTTAACAGCGTCGGGGAGCCAGTAGCAAGTGTTACTGTATTTGGACCCAACTCGCGGCTGGGGCGTTCAAAATATGATTTGATCGCCGATCGGATTCGGCAGCAAATCGTTGCGACGGGCAAATTCCACACTCCTCTATGCTCTCCCTCCTGATTCACCCATACTCTTGGGTGCGATAAACGCGTGGTTGAGCGCTGACCTTGATATCTTCTTACGATCCGAGCGGCGCGGGAGTTCGACAATTGGCTGTTGTCTGGCATCGCTGAAAGGGTATGGAGATCACACATTCACAGAAGTCTCGAGGGCCGAGGAGCATGCTTTTCGTCTGGCGCAACAAGCCGCTACAATTGTTTAACAGCCAGCCCCATCCTCTGGTGTATTTTCTTTATGTGAAGTGGTGGTCCGTCTTGACAGGAAGCTCGGTAATATGCCTGCCGCCATCACCGCCATTGATCGATGGGCTGGCCGCGGTCGGCTCCGCGAGGCGCATCGGCATCGACGTAGTGGGCCGCATTGCGGGCCGACGCGCGAGGAGATCCGCGGCTATCTGCGTCGCCTCGTGCCGACCACCCGTATCCTGATCCGCGGCGATGGCCACTATGGCCGGGCGCAAGTCATGGCCTGGTGAAGAACAACGGCATCGACTACCTCTTCGGCCTACCCGGCAACAAGGTTCTGGAGCGGCTCGTCGACGAGAGCGCCGACGACATCCGCACGCGCCGCGCGCTCGAGCGCAAGTCTGTGCTGCGCGGCTATGCCAAGACCCACTACAAGGCGAAGTCCTGGAACCTTGAGCGTCGCGTCTGCTCGCATCGAGGCAACCGCGATGGGCCTCGACGTCCGCTTCGTCGTCACCAATGTCGACAAAGGCCCCGCCGAGCACATCTATAACGTGATTTACTGCGCCCGCGGCCAGGCCGAAAACCTGATCAAGATGCACAAGAGTCAGCTCGCCTCCGACCGCACCTCCTGCCGCTCACCGATTGCCAACCAGTCTTGGTCCTAGACACCGCCGCATACTGGTTGAATCATCCTGCGCTAGGCGGTGCCCACGCCCCATCATCTGCGCAACGCCGAGTTACTTTTTCAAGCAAGCTGCAGCGCCACGGCTGGCCGGCCACCCAAACCCACCCTGGTCCGCGGCGACGGCGACCTATGGCCGGGGCGCAGGAGCCTGGTGCAATAACAACGCGCTCGACGACCTCTTCGGATTGCCCGGCAACAAGGTGCTCCAGCGTCTCGTTCATATACTCAAAGTGCAATAGCGCCGTCTGGGCGACTTCTGTACGCAAATTTTTGCGTTTCATATCACGCTTATAATGCTACGCTTTAGAGCCTCTATCGCGGCAGTTATTCTGCTCTTGATTGTTCTGATCACGTTCTTTATGTGAAGATTCACGGAATTTACAGATACCCCAAGAATCTTTTCCTATTTCCCACGACGATTTGCCCTTCACCGTCCATACGATGCAATCCTTTTCTCTTGCAGAAAGATTAGATGTGCTCTCGATGCCTGTCGAATTAGCGAATTCCGCGACTCTCAAATGGAACTGCAACGCCGCGAATTGCAAGTGCGTGATTGCTCTATTTCGGAATTCACCTCCCAGGCGTGATCGAAGTTCACGATCGCAAGGCTGCCGTCGGGGCCGTGCAACGGGACGCTAATTCCTGACCGTAAGCCAAAGGTGGCAACCTCGTCCAAAACGCGCCGCTCGTCTTCAGTGTGCTTTCGTCGTTGTCCTAGAAGGAAGGCTTCTATTCGCCTCCGACTTCTCTTGATAATAGGGTTTATCTTGTCATAGCCCATTTCTCCATCCGGGTAATTCAGCATGACCGCCGGATCGCCTCGCACCGGCTTTAAGCCTTTTTGGTCTCGTGCAAGAGAGCCATAGGAGACCCACGGGCAATCAAAATTCAGGGCAAAGCAGATAGCAGGTCGAACAACTGCTTGGGTTTTCCGATACCATCAGTCCGGTCGAGAAAACGCGCAAACTCGACCGCCAACCGCCTCCCTGGCAGCCCCAGGGAAATCTATCCTGGGTAACAAAAGTAGCTGGTCGGACACTCTAGGTGATAGGTCTCGAAATTCAGTGGCAGCAGCATTCGCCGGGGTTCCATTGGCTCTGCTCCGTAGCCATTTGTTTGGATGGTTGTCCAATTGGCGAACCACAGGTTCCAGCTGTGAGGCTACGGCTCCACGTCGTCATCGGCAGGCCAACATCATCGGCGCTCTAGCATCTCACCGCAATTGGTGGAGCTAATTTAAGTTACAATGGTGTTTCGCTTTCGCGAACCGCGCGCAACAAACAACACAAGGCGTCTTACCTCAATATGCATTTGCCACTTTCATGTTATAATAAATTGATTGCACGGCTTTTTTAGATTACTCACTGATCGGGCGCGCAACTTTCCTGCCGAGGAGAAGGGGCTCAAAACGACGACCTCACATTGTAAATTCGTAGGTGTAAGGCTCTTGTGGGTCCTGAGGCGCTTCCGGAAATTCTATTTCTAGCCGCTGACAAAGTCAGCGAAATGGCGACGGAGTTCCAAGGGTTGAGGGTGGCGTTCTGGATGGTGGTTTATCCGTTCGACTTTGGGATGCCTAAGCTTTGTAAGGGGCGATCGATATCGTTGCGGTAATGGCTTTCTTCAAGGTACGAGCGCGGAACCTCGATGGTCTGATGGCCTTTGGCGCGCAGATGCGCCTTGGGCTTGGCGAGAGCCGTTTATCAAAATCTTGTGCGTATCGACATTTGTCGCGGATGACAACATCGACCTTTGCCAGCGTCGGAGCGAGCAGCATTTCGACGTAGATCTCAAAGATGCGCTAGCTCATCGGGTGTCGACGACGAGAGGTGCGGTGAGCCATGGCAGCGCAGCCCGGCGATGAAGCCGTTGCCGTTTAGCCAACGGGGCGCAGGCGCGCGGTCCCATTTCGCCGATGAACACAAGCCGATCCGGCTCGAGCCGCATCCACGGCTGGCACCTCTGACGCCACTGCTGCCGCGCCTGCTGACGTCGAGATCACTGTTGGCCAGAGCAGAATGAGCCAAACGTGATTGAGGCGAGAGCGACCTGCAGGCTTGTTGCAGCAGCGGTCAGTTCGGCAAGTTCCCGGCTGGTCTTTGGATCAGCTGAGGGCTATGACTGAGGGGGCCCTCGTTGCGCGGAGGCGTCGGTCAGACATTCACGTCAGGTCCACCAGAGAACAAGATCTGGCCGAGCAAATCCGAAAAAGCAATTCAGAAGCACGCGACGCTTTCCGTTGCCTGATTGGCCGGTGACCCCATGAACGAAACCGCCGTCAAGTAAGGCGATGTCCCCGGCCTTGAGCTGGATGTCGCGACACGGCACATCCTTTAGATAGACTGCTGAATAGGGATAGCCCGTGGTCTCCACCCCCTGCGACTCTCGGTCGTCGACCGTGGGCTTGTGGCTCCAGAGCCGCAGATTGCCGCCTTCCTTGGACATGCTGGGGTAGAAGTTGAGCGCGGCTACGGTATTGTGCGCTACCGCAGAGAGCTCGTAATCGTTCCCGGCACGTAGCACTTGAGCGACATCGTCGTGGGGGTCCAAGGCAAATGTGCCACTGCCAGACCAACTGAGAGCGCGACAGACGTTAGCCTGACCGTGTTCTGAACGGGCCAGCCGCAATTCGATACCCTCTTTGTGAAGCTCGCGCTTCAGCGCTTCGAATACTGCTCGGACCGGGTCAACTAAATTGCCAAAAAGGGCCTCAACGTGCGGCCGTGCATTTTCCGCCTGCCTGAAATAAGTGGCTGCATCCTTCCTATAGTGGGAAGCGCCGACATATTGTCCGGGGACTCCATCTTTGCGCTCGTTAAGACCGGGACTGCCAAAAAAATTCTCGGTGATCTCGTCAGCTATTTCGCTGCTGAAAGCTTGCTTGATATGCAGAGCCGTGACCTCACCCTTCAGGACCGAGATGATCTCCGCAGTGCTGATCGACCCGGTTCGTTCTTTGATCGTAAGAGGCGAGATGGCCGGCGTTTGAAGTGCTTGGTTAGCAGCCATTTGTTTTCTCCTGTAGTGCCTGATCGAGGATGGCAATGCCGTGATCGAGTTCGTCATCTGAGATGGTTATCGGCGGAAGGACTTTGATGACGTCTCGATTTGGCCCTGAAGACTCGATCAGCAGGCCGTTTTGGAACGCGACATCGTGCACACGGCCGGCAAGGGCCTGTGAACCGCACTTGAGGCCGGCCATCAGACCGCGGCCGCGCTTCTGTTCAATGGAATTAGGGAATTTCGCAACAAGGCGATCAAGGTGTTCTTGCAGTTTGACGGCCGTCCGCTCGACGGCTGTAGTGAACTGCCTATCGGACCACATTATGCACATGGCCGCGGAAGTCACGAAGGCGAGATTATTGCCTCTAAAGGTCCCGCTATGTTCTCCCGGCTTCCATATATCCAGGTCGGGGCGAATGAGAACTATGGACAACGGGTTGCCTGAACCGCTTAGCGATTTTGAAAGACACACGATGTCGGGCTCGATTTTCGCGAACTCGAACGAGAAGAAATCGCCCGTTCGTCCCGAACCTGCCTGAATGTCGTCGACGATGAAAACAACATCGTGCTTACGGCAAATGCGCTGAATTTCTGAGAGCCAAGGTGCGGATGCGGTGTTCATGCCGCCTTCTGCCTGGATGGGCTCCAGGATGATTGCGGCCGGCTTTTCTATACCGCTGCCTGGGTCGCTCAACACGTGATCGATGTAGCTCGCGGAATCGAAAGTTTGGTTCGGATAGTTCTCGTAAGGGACACGGATCACATCGTGGCGAGCAACGCCGCCAAGCTGTCTGGTTGACGCTGAACCCGACACAGCCAAGGAGCCGAGCGACATGCCGTGGTACGAATTTGTGAAGGCCATGACACTCGAGCGGCCGGTATATTTTCGCGCCAGCGCCAACGCCGCTTCGTTAGCGTTTGTCCCCGTCGGCCCAGGAAACTGGATCTTGTAAGAAAGGCCCCGAGGCTTCAGGATCGACTCAACGAAAACTTTGATGAAATCACGCTTTGCGGCTGTATACATATCAAGCGACAAGACAATATTTTGCTCGGCGAGATATTTGATTGCCGGCGCCATGATACCCGGGTTGTTATGACCGTAGTTGAGCGCGCCAGACCCTACAAGGAAATCAATATAGGGCTTGCCGGACTCGTCCCAGATTGTCGCCCCAAGTGACTTTTTAAAGACCGTTGGAAACGATCGTCCATAGCGACGAACGTTAGACTCGTAAGCTGCAAAAATGTCGATATCCATCAAAGGGCCTCTCTGTATGCGGCTTGCGATCAACGTAGCAGGTTCTATATTGACGCATTCCAAACCGTTGAGCTGGACGATTAGCTACGGCCAATCTCGGACTTGAAGTAGCATGGTCGGCGACTTGCATTCGCAAAGAGTCTGTAAACTTGTTTGAAGAATCTGTTGCAACGCTTTGGATAGGGATGGGCACCCGCCTTGGGGCAACTCTATCGGCGGGGTTGTTCACGGGAGCCAATGACATAACCACCCCGGTTTGCCAGCATGATTGAAACTACGATGCTTGGGTATTTTTCTATTCCGGCCGTGACGGGATCCTTGCCCACGAGTAGCTGTGACAAATAGCGATTTCTCTCCTTCGATGTGACGGCGAGACCGGTACTCGCTCGAGTTTCGTTTTGGAGCGCGGACGAGCCAGACCGCGATTTGCGATAGAACTGGAGCTGACCGGCGCGCCCTCTAATCGAAGCCGTGGTCGCCGTGCCGGTGATTGGGCCGTTCCCTTGGGGCGCGTTGGCCCACC
This sequence comes from Mesorhizobium sp. WSM3864, assembly GCF_002294955.1. Classification (NCBI taxonomy): domain Bacteria; kingdom Pseudomonadati; phylum Pseudomonadota; class Alphaproteobacteria; order Hyphomicrobiales; family Phyllobacteriaceae; genus Mesorhizobium; species Mesorhizobium sp. WSM3864. The sequence continues at coordinate 33,637 of NZ_NSGD01000020.1, read as the reverse complement.
TGGCTTGACGGCATTTACAATACCTCAGTCGGCCCTCGCGAGGCGACGGCCGCACTGCGGCCACGGGCCGAGCACGCGAGTGGTGTTCGCCATCACGGGTTGACGCGGAAGGCGCCTGCTTCGAGAAGGCACGATCGAAGCGTCATCGACAAACACGGTGTTCGCCACCGAACCGGTGATGACGACGGCGGGGCTTTTGGACCGCATCCGATCCACATTCATATGATCGAAAACGCAGGCTGTGCTCAGGCGACGACATTGGCGATTTGTCCGATGCCGCTTTTTGTACGCAAGGTTTCACTCAGCCAGACATCCGACAAATTGTTGGATGTGAGACAGGGCGCAAAATCAGCCAACCGGTTGTTTTAATCCAATTTCCTCTCTGGCACGTTCTGTGCAGCGTGGCTTGCGAACGCATCAGCGAGAAAATAGTCCCATGATCACACTCACTGAAAACGCTGTCGCCGCCATCAAGGCCGCGCTTTCCCGCGCCGACGAACCGGCAGAAGGCTTTCGCATCATGGTCGAGCCGGGCGGCTGCGGCGGCCTCAAATACCAGATGGGTCTGGAAAGCGTCCCGCGCGAGGGGGATGCCATCATGGAGCCGAACGGGGTCAAGGTGTTCATCGACTCAAGCTCCCAGCCGCATCTCGTCGGCATGACCGTTGACTTCGTGACGAACCTGGAGTCCTCGGGCTTTGTCTTTGACAATCCCAATGCTGGGGACAAATGCGCCTGCGGCAAGTCCTTCCGCAAGGCGCCATGACGACAAGGATCGGCGCCGTGCGGGATGATACCGACAACGTCCACCTCATCAGCGACAAGGTCTATTTCATCAACCCCAACAATGTCGGCGCTTTGGACATCCCCAAAGCGGCCGGCAAGGTCGGCGCCGTCGCCTACGGCGATGGGCTTAAATTGACGATGGCTTTCGACCGTAAGACGCAAACGATCTCCGCCGCAACGTTCCAGACCTTCGGCCGCGGCTCGGACATAACCGCTTCCTCGCCGCTTGCCGAATTCATCGTCGGCAAGACCATCGATGAAGCCCTTCAGATCACCGATGAGGACATGGCGGATTTTCTCGGCGCTATGCCGCCGCACACGACATACTCATCGCTCGACCGCCTCATTCTGGAGCGCGGCTTGCGGCTGATGGGCGAGTTCTTCCGTGCTGTGAGGCAGGCTTCCGACGAGACGCCAGGTTTTTCACGGGTGGTCCTCGTCAAGGCATCATCGCCATGAGCGACGTGATCGAACCATTTCTCATGATGATAGGCTTCGAGGAGCCAGAGACCCTTCCCCACCGCCTCCACCCGCTGAAACCTTCTTCCGCGCGGAGTTCGGGCGTGTGGGTTTTCCGCATCGGGCGCCGACGGTGGAACGAGCTGCAAAGCGTGCGGCGGGACGCTTCCCACCTTTTGCCGCGTCTCATAAGCCGGCAGAGAAGTTCCCTTGCTCACTCGAGGGCCGCCTAAGCAATGTCATATGCGGTCAAGGAAATTTTCTACACTCTTCAAGGTGAAGGGCGAAATGCGGGGCGGGCTGCCGTATTTTGTCGTTTCGCCGGCTGTAACCTTTGGTCGGGACGTGAAGGCGACCGGGAAAGAGCATTTTGCGGATTCTGCGACACTGATTTCGTTGGGATTGATGGCCCCGGTGGCGGACATTTTGCCACCGCACGGGAGCTTGCGTTGGCGGTCGAGCAAGCCTGGCGCGGGTCCGGACCTGGGCAGCGTCTTGTCGTGCTCACCGGAGGAGAACCCCTCCTCCAGATCGATAAACAACTCCTGGAAGCGCTGCATTCCTTGGCATTTGAGATTGCCGTGGAGACCAACGGTACCACTCCCACGCTCGCCGGCATCGACTGGCTGTGCGTCAGCCCGAAATGCAATGCACGCCTCGTGGTCACGGCAGGGGACGAGCTAAAGCTTGTATACCCTCAGTTTGGCGCGGAGCCCGAACATTTCGAAGTTCTCTCGTTTGAGCACCTTTTGCTTCAGCCAATGGATGGGCCAGGGCGCGATGCGAATACGGCCGCCGCAGTGGCCTATTGTCTTGCCAACCCACGTTGGCGCTTGAGCCTGCAAACTCACAAGCTTCTCGGGATCCCATGAAAATTACGCAAGTGTTCACCTTCGAGGCAGCGCACCGTCTTCCGCGCGTGCCAGAGACCCACCGCTGTCACCGCTTGCATGGCCATTCATACCGTGTGGAACTGCGCCTGGAAGGGCCTGTCGATCCAGACACTGGCTTTGTCATCGATTTCTTCGATGTTGAGGCTGTGTTCGGACCGCTTTTGCAACGTCTCGACCATCAGTATCTGAATGAGATTGTGGGTCTCGAAAATCCGACCGCGGAAAACATTGCGGTCTGGATCTGGAACCAAACCAAGCCGCTTATTGGCCAGATGTGCTCGGTAACGGTCTATGAGACGCCGCTGTGCTGGGCTGAATACGAGGGTTGACCTGATGCAACGAGATTCGGGAACCGCACTCGTGCTTTTCTCCGGCGGGCAGGATTCGACAACCTGCCTGACCTGGGCGCTGGAGAACTTCGAGCGCGTCGAGACAATCGGCTTCGACTATGGACAGCAGCACCGGATCGAGCTCGATGTGCGGCCATACCTGCTTGGGCGCATTCGAAAAGACTTTCCGGCCTGGGGTGGACGACTAGGCGAGGACCACATGATTGACATGACCGTGCTCGGCCAAATCAGTGATACCGCGCTCACGCGCGACGTCGAGTTCGCAGTGAACGCGAACGGCCTAGCGAATACCTTCGTGCCTGGCCGCAACCTTTTGTTCCTCGGCTTTGCGGCCGCGATAGCTTACCGGATCGGCGCAAAACACCTCGTGATCGGCGTGTCCGAGATGGATCGTTTCGGCTACCCGGATTGTCGAGATGACGCAGTTAAAGCGATGCAACTTGCCCTGAACCTTGGAATGGAGACGCGTTTCGTCATTCACACACCCCTTATGCGGCTGGACAAGGCGCAGACCTGGGCGCTGGCGGATTCGCTGGGCGGCGAGCCGCTGGTGAAGCTCATCTGCGAAGAAAGTCACACCTGCTATAGCGGAGACCGCGAGCATCGACACAGCTGGGGTTTCGGTTGCGGGACCTGCTTCGAGTGTAATCTTCGCGCAGCAGGATGGGAGCAATTCCGATCCTCCAAAGAAGGACCCTTGGCCTCCCATGAATTGACGTGAGCGCCCAGTTCCAGGCCAACGGTGGCAATCTGTTCCATAGTGGTTTCCTTCTCTTTGTGGTGTTCAGCAAGACAGGTACGCGCCTTCGATGCCGTTTCGAACGGCTGTCCCATACCATCGACCTTGATGATCCTCGCCGATCGCGTGGCGCTGTTTTGGCAGCACCATGGCGAGCAGACTGCGATCGTTATTCTTGATCCCGGTCGCATTGAGCGTGGAGCGTACTGCCGAGAAAAAGGAGAGGTTGTGCTCACGAGAGGCGGTTGATGCTCCACCCTGCTGATATGTGGAGATCGTCGATACACGTCCATAACCAGCATGGCCGCACCATCATTGAAGCGACGAATGACGCGCATCGGCAATCGATGCCGGCGCCTGCGTAAACCGGGCGGGGGCAGGCGCCCGCGGCGGAGCGATGTTGCGGATATCGCTCTCTTCGGCGCAATCAAAGGATTTGTCGATCGCGCCCTGCAAATGCGCCCAGTGAGCACCTTGGCCGTGCTACACCGATAACAAGCCAGTTTTGCTTTGACAAGGTATCCCTGTTGCTGGGCCGCAGCGAATATCCCCGACTAAAATTGACTGCAGCGCGTCGCGCTTAGCGCTCGCTGGGCGGAGCTGGTCCGGGTTGCGAAGCCCGGCGAGCGCGGATCGTCTTGGACTAGTGTGGGGATCAGCCGCGGTTCTTGAAGCGCCAGGATTCATGTCCGATTTCGATAATCTCGCAATAATGCGGGAGATGGAGAGCAGTGCGGTCGTTGTCGCGTCGAAGAAGCGGCCGCGCCGGCCGTCGCGGATGAGCGCGCGGGTGATGGCATTGGCCCGATACGAGTTCCCGTTCGGGGCCAAAATCAGCACACCATAGAACAAACGCTATCAGGGGGAGATCTCAGCCGCCAGGCGAAGAAGGAGAAGAAAATGATGGAACGCAAGCTTGACGTGATCGCAGCCTCGCTGAGGAGTGTCGGGAGCGTGTCGAGGCATGCTTCGAAAAGTTAGAGGACGAAGGTCGAGAGCTTCGGCGAGCCGCGCCGTGCGGCTGGGAAGGCTCAGGCAGAGATTGTCTCCGACTCTAAGATCACCTTGGGTCTCGAAGAGGGATGAGCATGGCCGATATTTGTCTGTCGACACGGAGAGCTACTTAGAGGCGATCGGGGGACAACTCGACCTCATCGTCGCCTCCGCTCGCGCGCCCCTGCCACAGAGCGGCTCGGTGAAGTCGTAGCCCAAAAGCCTGCTCCGCCGAGTGCCAAAAGAGCGCCAGATGGACGAATCTGCTCGAAGGCCACGCGCGCCGGCTGAACGCGCCGTTTCGGTCAAGACAGATGAAGGGACGACGGTCTGTTCGCTCGCAATAGCTATTAGCAACCCCTCGTTAAGCCGTTAAGCCGGATATCGACCTGCCTGTTCTCACGCTCGCGGGGGACCCCTCTTCCCCCGCCCATGCTGGCCCGGTTCACCTCCGCGCCAGGGTGTCCGGCGATGTGCTCGCCGAGCACGACCAACTCGAGCACGCTTGGCCACAGCTTCGGTACCTGATCAAGTAGATGCTTCAACGCCTGCGCGACAGTTTCGTGGTTTGCAATTTATCAAATTCATGGCGATCATTGCCGCATCCGCTAAATGACAAAAAAAATTAAACGGCCATGTCTGCTGTCTCTTATGCGGCTCCAGCCCACATTGAGCACAAGCAAAAAGTGGTAAGCGTGCCAGCGCCACGACCACCACGTCGTGGCGGCAGTTATCAGCCCACAGGGTTTCCAACTGCAATCGGACAAGCTTGGCGCAGCGCTGTCACGGCAGACACGGCACGTCGAGACCTGTCGAGCGTCAGCCGTTGCGAAAGGTATAGCCGTAACCGTTGATCGCCGGCGCGCCGCCGAGGTGGACATAGAGGACGCGCGATCCCCCTGGAAAGAAATCTCTCTGGACGAGGTCAATCATCCCTTGCATGGATTTTCCCTCATAAACCGGATCGGTAATCATGCCCTCGAGCCGAGCGCACAGGCGGATTGCCTCCTTCGTTTCCTCGGACGGAATGCCATAACGCGGATACGCATAGTCTTGAAGCAACACCACGTCGTCCTCGACGAGGTCCGTTCCCAGCTCAACGAGCCTCGCTGTATGTTGGGCAATACGAAGCACCTGCGCCTTTGTCTTTGTAGGCGTGGCGGAGGCATCGATACCAATCACGTTGCGCCGTCGACCGTCCTCGGCGAACCCGACGATCATGCCGGCATGTGTTGAACCGGTGACAGTGCAAACGACGATGTAGTCGAAGGCAAACCCAAGCTGTTTCTCCTGGGCGCGCACCTCCTCGGCGAACCCGACATAGCCGAGTCCGCCATTCGGGTGAACAGATGCGCCCGCTGGTATCGCATAAGGTCTGCCGCCCCTCGCCTTGACCTCATAGAGCGCCTTTTCCCAACTATGGCGACTGCCGATGTCAAAGCCCTCGTCGACCAAGCGCACCTCTGCTCCCAAGATGCGGCTTAAGAGAATGTTGCCGACCCGGTCGTAGGCGACATCCTCATGCGGAACCCAGCTCTCCTGAACCAGAAGACATTTCATGCCGATCTTGGCGGCAACGGCAGCGACCATGCGCGTGTGGTTGGACTGCACGCCACCGATGGTGACAAGGGTATCGGCATCCGATGCGATCGCGTCGGGGATAATGTATTCGAGCTTGCGGAGCTTGTTTCCGCCGAACGCCAGACCGGAGTTGCAGTCCTCGCGTTTGGCATAGATCTCCACGTTACCGCCCAGATGCTCGCCGAGCCGGTCGAGCTTCTCGATGGGTGTGGGTCCAAAGGTGAGCGGGTAACGCTCGAATTTTTCCAGCATATTTCCTCCGGCGATGATCATTCAGGTGAAATAGCCACGCAAAACTCGTCTCATAAGCGCTGCTGGGATTGGTCGGCCGCGCTCTTCGACCCCCCATCCGAGCCTTGGGGATTTCCAGCGCTTTCCTTGCGACTGAGACGAAGCGATCCACATGTCGGCATGCTGCGGGTGAGCCGACCATCACCCAGGAAACCGACGGCACCCGGTCGGCACCTGAGCGCAGCCAGACCGCCAAATCAACAGACTTCGATAAAAAGCAATGGCTTCTTTTTTGTGATTGGACCGGCAGTAACCGCCCAGTTGCCGAGCCGAATTTCTGCGAGGCGATTTTGTGGCGCTCAACGCCTCACAGAAGTTTCAGCTGCTCAATCGAAGTGCTCGTCTACCTGATCACGACGGGTGCCAATGCCCTCGAAAGGCTGGCCTCCCCGCGTCCGTAAGTCGCCGCATCATAGTTGACGAGCGTGTCGGTTCTGGCTGTATCCAGCAGCTGATTGGTGATCTGTGTCGGTGTTGCGGACGTGAATTTGCTGCCAAGGATGGCGGCATAGCCTGCAACCACAGATGCCGCGACAGACGTTCCGGTTAGGCCAGTCTTGTCGCTCTCGACACCCACCGTCAGGAAGTGGTTCTGCACCTCCGAATCTGAACCGGCGTAATTCGAATAGGAGGCGAGCCTTGTCTGGTTTTCGGGAGTGCCATTGCGCTCCAGCGCACCCACAAAGATTGCCGATTGCTTCCCAATCAGGTCGAGAGCAAGGAAATCAATATCCCCATCGGCAAGGGTATCTACCGCTACGGACCCGTTGCCGGCTGCCTTTGTGAAGACCGCAGCACCCGCCCGAGCCGCATCGACAATCGACTGCTCAAGCCGGTACCCGCTCACTGGTTCCTCAAGGCCATAGCTCAGATTAATGACATTGAGGCCCTGCTTCAGCGTGAGCGGAACTTGTTCCGAATAGTCAAGCTCGGTTATGTTTGCGCCAGGCGCGACCATGCCGGCTGCTTGAGCGACCCACTGCCCATGTCGCCGCCATTGGGAGCCATGGCCGAGATCCCCCACCTGTCCCATGTTACCGGTGAAGTCATCTATGATAGTTACCGACACGCCAGACCCATTATAGCCCGAGGCCCATGCTGCGCCGACGTCCGGGCTCATCCAGCAAAAGGTGCCGTCGGCATTTTGTGGGCAACGCGAGCTGCTGCCGTCCATGGTTGGCCTCGCAGCCCCGCCATCGCCGGCGAGCCTGGATTGGAGGTCATCGGCGAAACCGGGTGGTGCCGACGTCCATAGGACAAGACTGGCAAGGTACGCCACCGGCAACAATCGCTTTATCTGCATTCAACTCTCCTGTTTGAACTGTTCTTCATCAACAAGACGAAGCATTTCACCATTGGGTAGAACGACCTCGGAACCAAAGACCGATGTTCAGCAGGTTCAGATGAGCGTTCGCCAGGTATTTGAATGTGTCCGCCGGCCGGAGCAGCGACGCCACGGACGGCAATTCACCGCCTGGGCGCCGCGATCCACCCACGTTCGGACGCATGAGGGTAGGGTGGCAGTCTAGTGAATCGAAACGGGTGCCAGCGCCCTCGAAAGGCTGGCTTCGCCGCGGCCATAAGTCGCCGGATTGTAGTCGACGAGCGTATCGGTCCTGGCTGTATCCAGCAGCTGATTAGTCACCTGTGTCGGAGTTGCGGACGTGAACTTGCTGCCGAGGATGGCGGCATAGCCTGCAACCACAGGTGCCGCATGAGACGTGCCGTATAGGCCAGTTTTGTCACCCTCGACACCCAGGGTTAGGAACTGGTTCCGCAACTCGGGGTTTGAGCCGGGATAATTCGAGTATCTGGCCAGCCGCGTCTTGTTGCCGGGAGTGCCATTATGGTCGAGCGCACCCACGAAGATTGCCGATGGCGCCCCGATCAGCCCGAGGGTTAGTCCATCGAAATGCCCCTCGTGGGGCCTACCTACCTCGTTGCTGCGGTTGCCGGCACTCTTTGTGCCGATGGCAGTGCCTGCCCAGGCGGCATCGACAATCGCCTGCTCGCGCGGATGCTGGCTCAGTGGCTCTATGATGTGGTGGCTCGCATTGATGATATTGAGGCCGTCCTGCAGCCCGATCGAAGACCGCTCGAGATAGCCATACTTGAATATGTTTGCGCCAGGGGCGACCATGCCGGCAATTTCAGCGACCCAATCTCCATGTCGCGTCTGCCGACCGCGACCGAGATCTGCATCAAATGGCTGTCCCGTGAAGTCGTCCATGACGGTCACCGATACGCCGGAACCGGTATAGCCCGATGCCCATGCTTCACCAATATCCGGGCTCATCCAGCAAAAGGTGCCATCGGCATTTTGTGGGCAGCCTACGCTACTGCTTTCCGTGGTTGGCCTTCCGGCCCTCCCGTTGCCGCTGACCCTCGCATCGAGATCGCCAGCAAAACTGGGTGCCGTCAGCAGGCACATGAAAAAACTGGCAACGAGACCTACCGGGAACAATTGTGTTTTGTGCACAATAGACTTCCTGTCTGGATTGTTCTTCATCAACGAAACGTACCCCGCATGCCTTTCACTATTGCTAGAACTTACCTGTGAACCGGAGATCGAGTTTCAATCGGCTTGGATTTATGTTTGCCATATATTTCAACGTGTCCGCAGGTCGGAGTTGCGAGGCGGCCAGCCGGCAATTCACTGTCTGGAAGCCGCCGATGGCGCCATAGTCAGCCATGCAAGGTCGTTCAGTCAGGTTCCCGCCCAAAATCGAAGTGACGGTGAGAGAAAGCGTGGTGGACAGCGTCGGTCGCTTTTGCAGAATAAAGCCGAGTTTCACACTTGGCTCGATTCGGACCTTTTCGGCACGTTGGCCGGTGCTCGCGCCCCACAGGAGACCGAAATCATCCGACAGTTGTGTCAACATTTCAAATCGCATGTCGATCCATTTGCTATGGTACCATTTGTCGAAAGACACTTTGGTACCGTCCGACAGCTCGTATCCGCCTCGTCCCAGATGGTTGGCGGCCGCGGTTAGCTCCGAACCCTGGTAAATGCCGACAAGGCTGGTCTCCTGTCCGTGCGCAGTCATATCGCTGACGAAGAATGCCATCACGAACAAGACGTAACCGGCCCCGAACCGTACGCACACCTGCAACGCCCATTGTTGGGCCCGACAGCAATTCATGTGGGATCGGGACGCGTACTGCAGTCCCTCGCCGCATCTTCAACCCATCCGGATGCTCTAGCCCCAGACGCATGGCCGCCAGCGGGCAACGTATTCATTCGCAACAAATCTGTGATCTCCCGTCCTTCAATTTTGCCGAGCCATCTCTTCGCTCTTCCCTGGCAAGCAGCTCCCGTCCTCTCAAGGGAATTAAGCGCAATTCATGCCAATCCGGGTGACGGTGGAACGGAAAAGATTGTAGGATTGTTTTCAGCGGCTTAGACAAAAACGTCCAAGATGCCGGCCAACCAAGGCTGTGTCGTCAAACCGACAAAGCCGGCCCAATTGTCGGATGTCGACGAACACGCTGAACATAACCCACCCCCATGGGCCAACACTCCCTTCTCGCTCCGGCCATGCATCTGAGAGCCCTCGAAAGGCCTTCATTTTCCATTCGACGCAATCCTCTTCAGCCCGGAAATTGCGCCGCCCAAATTTGGCATGCCCGGCAGAGACGGAGCTCTCTGCCGGGCCGGGTTCGCCTTGGGAGGTGGCGTAAGCTAGCGACTTTCGTCGCGGTGGGACCACTCAATCCGAGCGTTTTGCGCAATAGCGAGCATTTACTGTGCCAAGCCAAAAGCGCCTAAAAAACACCCCGAGGGCCAGCTTCCTCACGTTGCGTACCCGACATTGTCGGCTATCGGACAATGCCGAACGTGATCTCGGCATCGACCTACGTCTGAACCAGAGCGCACCCGCAAAATCGTTCGCTGCCATTTCGACCAGGCGAATTGGTGGTGACAGGTTTTAGACCCGAACTGTTCGCCGGCTGACGGCAGGGCGGATGTCGCTTTTAAAGAGGAGCTGTCTGTATCTTCTTCAAGAGACAGCGTGCGGCCCCGAGAGATGGCGCGGCGAATGCGGTCGGGCAGTTGATCGCGATCGCCACGATCGGCATGGACGCGCCGTGGGCCAATCAGTACTCCGGGGATCTCGCGATGTGACGCCCAGCAAGTAAGCCGCGAGCGCACGAAGAACGAAGGTTACACGCGTTTTTCCGGCTTGGCCCAGACTTAGAGGATTGAGGCACTCGAGTGCACCTCAGGCGGGCTTCGGAAGCATCGCGGGTCAGGTCGCCTCGGAGGTAAATAGGGTGAAAGATATCCTCGCCTGGGATGGCGAGCGGGCGACAGCAGGGCCGTCGCACGACATGGCAATGCGGAGGGCTCGAATGGCGGTACGGCGATGTCGACGAGGATGCGGACAGCTGTTCTGGGACGCACGGTAGCAGAGACCTGCCAATCGGCGCCGAACTTTGACCCTGATCGGCGTCGACTTAATAGCCCCGCTTGCATAAGCGCGACGAGGAGCGATCGCCGGGCGGAGCTGGTCGGGTTGCGCAGCCCGGCGAGCGCGGATTGTTTGGGCGGTGGGCGCGTCAGGCGCGGTTTGTCAGGCGACCAGGGTTCGTTTCCGGCTCTATGATCTCGCAGTGATGGGTGAGGCGGTCGAGCAGCGCCGTGTCATCTTTGCGTCGCTGGCAAAGAACTCGGTCATTCGCCGAATGCCAGGTCGGTGGTGACGATGATGGATGTGCGTTCGTACTGATGAAATGGAAGAGAAACTGCCCGCCGCTGCGGGTGAAGGGGACATAGTCGAATCGTCGAGGACGACGACGGTGGGCGAGGTAGTCAGCGATGCGTCCCTGCTTGCCGTTTCGGTGCTCCTGACCTCGATAATCAACTTGAAACAAAGTGACGAATCGGAGCTCTGATCTTGTTGCGGCGCCTCAAGGGAGGAGCAGCGATATGCCGAGCGTTTGATTGCGCTGTGGCACATCTTGAGTTTCATTTATATGCTCATCGTCGCGCGACTGGCACCGAACCTCCTGGAACCTATCGAAAAGCTCAGCCCCTTGCCGGGCTTTGCCCGCGCAGCTGGATCGCCAAATCAGAAAGAGCACACTTGCGAAATAGCCCAGCTGAAGAAGTAGCGAACAGCCCAGCGTCGTGATCACTGCTAGACGGAACGAATGCGAGGCGAAGTAAACCGTCATAGCGCTGCCGCACAGGACCAGCCCGGCGAGCCGACAAAAGGTGATGAAGCGCAATGCCGTTCTCCTGATTTCGTCTCGTCAATCATGCAGCTCATGCTGCGATCTGGTCGGCCGCGACATGGGTCTGGCAGTTCTTTGGGCAGACGCGGCTGCAGGCTCCGCAGCCAATGCCCCGGCATGGTCGACAACCATGACCATGCGATTGAGCTCACCATCGAAATCGTCGTCACTGCCGTCGCAGGCGCCGAGGATTTCACCCGCGTCATTGACGCTAAAGATGCATGACCTCTCGCGAGCAGACCTTGAAACAGCGGCCGCAGCCAATACAGATCTTGCCATCTATAGCTGTCAGGTATTGCGGCACCCATAAGGAGCCGTCGCGGCTGATGAATGTGCTCCTCATCGCAAAGTCTTCATTTTGGCGAGCTCTCTCCTGCACCATCCAGCTCGCCGTAAACGGCGTGCTTTCTCTCGGCGACATCCTCTATCTCAATCCATTTGACCGGGAGATCCTCGGCAAGGTCGCCCAAATTCGTCCTGGCGATTGTCGCGCGCAGTTGAAGCTTTCGGACTTTTTTCGTCATCTCATCCAGATTTGACATGATCCTTCCTCGAAAATCGGTTTCTTCACGCCGCGCCACGTCCCGGTAGGCAATAGCTGCAGTCGCATCGCCGACCAGTTTCGCCGCGGTAGCCACGAGTTTCCGGAGATTCTCGAAGCCGAACCGATAGATGCCTCGACAGACCGACGAACTGCCCGACCGTGAAAAGCACGCGCCAAGAGCACCGGTCGTCTTCATTTCGGTTGTTGACTATGTCATCACGTCTGAGCGCTCCTCGATCTCAAGCTCCACTACGGTCTAAAACATGCCGAGCCGCCCAGCGCGACCGGATCCGGATCGCCAATGATCGGATATTCCGCTGCAGTTCCTTGATGATGATGAAATTGGCCAGCAACCCGGTGTCCGATTTCTTGGCATGAGCCATTGAAGGCGAGCACGGATTAACCGCGGGAGGCGGACGGGCGGGCGAGAGCCTCGCCGTCCTTTTGACGGCAGGGCGATGCGCCGCGTGCGACATTTGGTTTCCTCGATTTCCGTGCTCGATTTCTGCTTTCGGGTTCGCCGACCCAGGGCCCGGTTGCGCAGCCGACGTCCGACCTGGCCGGGGCGGATCCCACGTCGATGCCTTCCCCTGGGCTGACCACGTCCCGGGTCGTGACGTCTTCCGATAGGCCCAAGTCGGCTCGGGCATCTCTTCCGCGCCGATCCGGTGAGAGGTACTCAGGTTCGAGCCTTGACGTTGAGCAAACGATCCAACCCTGTGCTGCCTGGACATACTTGCCGCGGGCGCGCTGCAGAAATTGGCGGATTGACCAGGGTTCTTTTTCACTTGTCGTCTCTTCGCTCTCAGGCGACTGCGCTTTGATTTTCAGCGGCCGTGTTTTGCGGAACCACGCAAAGATCCCCGGAGCATGCGTTCTCACCCGTGTAGTTGGCCAGGGCTTGGAGCAATGCGGTAAGGTAGTATTGTTTGATATGGTCCGGCATCATCCCTGGATTCCCCAGAGATTTCAGCGCCACCTCGATCAACTCGATTGCTCGACCCTTGTTGCCGCTCTCGTAATAATACTGAGCGACCGGGACGTACCACCGGAATTTAAGAGGCCCCTCGCCGTATGGGGGATTCAGTGTCAGTATCTGTTCCGAGAGCTCGTGGCCCATCGCGAAGCGTTCAGCACGGGGGATATGTGAGTTGTCAATCGCGGGATCGAAGAGTTGGTTCAGGGCCATGACCATCCAAGAGACGGCATCGAATTTTTTGTCGATGGCGTCCTCGACCAACTGGCGCATGACGGGCAAGCCGGTCTGCATGTCGCGCAGCTTGTGAAGCAGTAGATTCGCGTGCGTTTCCCGGAACCCGATATAATCGGGCACTAAGGCGAGGCCTTCTTCGATGGCCGAGACCGCCGCCGTCCAATCCTCGGCCTGCATCGCCGGGTGAAGCTTGGCGTAAATCGGTCGGGTCAGTGCTAGCTCGCGTGCCTTGGATTGGTTAGTAGCGATCCGCCTTGCATCGGCGCGTTGAGCTTCATCGCTGTTGCGCCAACTGCCGTTGAGAACCTTTGGCAAAACGTCATCGAGTTCCGCCGGATGTCCTATGAAAGCGATGAGGCCGTCGCGGTCGACTAAGAACGAGGCGGGAATCCCGAGAGATGAACTGGGTTCCATCCATAGTCTATTCATTTCGCCTGTGTAATCGAATGCGATGCGATAATTCAGATTCGGGAACCTCTCTGTCAGCCAAGCATCCAAGCTAGTCCGCGTCTCCTCCGCGGTCGGGCCCTTTTCCCCAGCTGCGACTCCGATGACCTCAAATCCGCTGTCTTGATACTTCTCCTGCAACTGCGTCAGATGGGGCATCACCGCCACACAGGGTCCGCACCAAGTCGCCCAAAATTCTAGGAGGTACACCTTGCCGGGGTGAAAGTTGGCGAGGGGCTCGCCACGCAGCCAGTCGTCCACTTTGATCGGAGGAGCCGGGGACTCCTTATGCAACACCATATTGTTCTCCAAAGCTCTATTCTCACACCTTTCGGGCGTTTCTGACGAGCCGGTTCTCCTCTGAGAAATGGAAGAAACCGGTTCGGTGACCAGCACTCGTCTTGCGCGTTCGCATGCGGCTAGTCCTCACCCATTGTTGCCGCATCTCAACCAGCAATGGTCGTGCCAGCCCGCTTAGTGAGCGTAAGTGTGTGGTTAGCTCGGAAAACCTTTGGGCGTAGAAGGCGGTCGATTGTTTTGAACCCGACATGGTTCCTGCCGCTGTCTGGTTTTCGACACGCATCACTGATGCTTCACGCTTGAGAACCGAAGACAGCTTGGCTGTCTCGCCTGGGGCAATGTTCGGCGTCGGCCCGTCTAACAGCATCATTTCGGGGCCGGTCGAAAATGCGCCGGCGATCTCCACGACCGGCTCCCGCCTGCAGCCACTGCGTCCTGGCCTGCTGATGGCTGAGCCTCCTTCTTGGGCCGGGTCGGTGAGGCGGTGAGGCCCAGCGCGTAGACTGCGAGCCGCCGCCGTTACCGCTTATGATGTTTCGCGAGACGGCTGATCCCGCATTCACCAGCCGATATTTCGTGAAAGAGCTTTGGAAGCATTGCAGGTTTCTTGCGTAGACCACCCGCTGTTGCGGGCATTCGCGCCCGCTTCGCTGAATCGGAGGGTCGAGCTGGGCCAGTCTGGTCTCAATTGTCTGGTGGCGGCCCGTAGAGATGTCGGCTTATGCCGCGCAGATCTCGTCAAGATTCGGATGGGCTATAGGCCTTCGGTTCATTGAGCAAAGGATTGTCGGCTCCCGTAGAACCCCAGTACGGGTCGGATATCAAAGATTGTCCCTGGCGGAAGGCGCCGGACGGAGGCAGGCCATTTTTCGGTTGAGACGCCGATGCCTCTCGCAAGCATGCTGGCAAATCGGGGCATCAGCGGTGCGAGTGTCTGCGCCAGGATCGCAGCGGCTGTAGCCTGAAGCGCGAGCGAGGTCCGGGTGCGGGCGGGATAGAGACGTCGCGCCGCTTCGTAGTCTTGCGCCTGACGGTAGATCAGGCAATCGCGCACGAAATCGCAGGCCTGCGCGGCCGCGCGCCGGACCGAGAAGCCATCATCCGAATAGGCGCGTTCCATCGCCGCGCGATGGAACTCTATCCGAGTAAAGAAAGCGCGATCTGCGGGACCCCAGTCGCCTGCGTCGGGCACACAGCCGCTAAAGTCCTGCTGGATTTCCCGGTGAAGCGCATCAAGCCATTTCAGCCAGGTCCCTTGGAACACCTCGTGCTCGGTGCGGCGTAACGCGTCCAGTGTGAAGTTCGTCCCCTCACCTTCCGGGCGTGTCAGGCCCAAATGAAGACGCACGGCGTCGACTGTCTTTGGGCCCAGAACCTCTTTGCCCCAGACCGCATGGCCACGGCTGGTAGAGAACTTCTGGCCGTCGAGCAGATAGAACTCGTTCACATGATACCGGATACGCGGCGTCCAGCGGGAGAACACCTCAGCGTAAAGCGCGGGATAAAGTAGCGCATGGTAGAAGGAATTGTCGAAGCCGAAGAAATGGACAATCTGCCAGTCATTGCTGGGCATCGCCGCATTCCAGTCGCGCCCCAGCAAGCGAGCTAGCGCCTGGATGTTGTAAAGGATTCCGAAAGCCATCTCCGGCCAAACCCACATCACCTGCCCCGGGAGCCCTTCGGCCGGCAGGGCCCAGTCCGAGGGGCGGGTGATGGGCACCCAAAAGTCGCCGCGTTGGCGTACACGCACGAAGAGATCCAAAATCCGAGCGGGAGCGCCCGACGCTCTTAAATGCCGGTCGATCTCGTCGTAGCATCGATGCAGCGCAAGTTCGGCGCGACGCACGGAGCCGACCATCGGCGCCTCGACCGAGTGCCGCGACCCGGCCCTACCCAAGTCGTGACATAGGTTCGGCGCGCCGCATTCCTCGCAGATTTTGCCACCAGCCGAGCTGCCGCAATCGGGGCAGAGGCCGCTTACATCCGGTTCGTAAAGGTAATCGCCTGTCACTGCATCAAATAGCGCAGGGCTCTGGCGCAGATCTACCGCCGTGCTGCTCAGAAGAGTGCGGAAACACGTGGCTTGAAACTCTGCGTAATCGTCGTCCCCCAACGTGGGCAGGAAGCTGTGGACCTCACAGTCGAGAAGCGCAAGCGTGGCTCTGAGCTCGTCGGCGTAGTGGCGCGCCACCTTTGCGGGCGTCGATTGATCGGCATCGGCACGCGTGGCGACGTAGCTCTGGTGATCGTCGCTCCCAGTCAGGTGGTAGGCTTCGGCCCCAGTCATGCGCAGGAAACGCGTGTACACGTCGGCGCCAAAATACGGGCCTGAAAGATGCCCCAGCTGCAGATCGCCACTGGGCGTCGGCGGCGTGGAGAAGACGAAGATTGGCCTGCGGGGAGTCGTGACCTGTGCAGCAGCTTCGAGGGCGGCCTTGCCGTCGCGCCAGTAGACATCGACGAAATCTAGGTCTTCATCCCCATCATTGCACAGCACATGCGCTTCAAAGGGGTGGAACAGAACGACGTCGCCGGCTTTGACCGGGATTTCCCCAAGGTCGGTCCTGACCTTGCCCGCCCCAGACAGGACTACGAAGGCCTCGATTTCGTCGTGCCGATGAGGCTCGGATGTGACCCCTGGTGCCACCTTGCCGAATGAAAACCCGGTGCCCGCGCTTCCCGTTCCAAGCGTGGCTATGTCGATACCGAACGCACGCGACAGCTCCGTTCGAGAAAACCTGTATTTGCGCATGACGAAGCTCAGCCGTTGAAGCAGTGGTATCTTCGGCTGCGAACGCAACAGCCTCTGCTGCAAGTTGCGAAGAGAGGCGGCAGCCCGGACCGGTTGGCGGCCCCCGCGAGAACAATCCGGCTTTAGCCGAGGCGGGCTAAGACTGCGCGCCAGTAGGAATTTGGACGCCGGTGGCTACCTCTATCCGACGTGCCGACGCGTCGTAACGGGGCTGCGATACTCCAGTAGCCACAAATCAGAACGCAATGCTCCGCGCATTTTTGGCGGTCGATCGTTCCTTGGATGCCACCGCCAAGGATCCGCAGTCGGCCGGTCATATCCCGCTGCCCATTTCTTCTGCAACGGTGTCGGACCAGCACTCGACTGAGGTAGGGCCGATGAAGCCGGGATGCTCGGGGTTGGCGCGCGGCGCGCGCCCCAGAAGGCTGTCGAGGATGCGACGCGCTCGCCAGGCCAGCAGGCTTAGATTCGGATCAGCCAGCCCACGCTGCCCTAGGCTCGCGTTCTGTACGAAGATGCGGCTGTCACACGGTCCGTCCCAGCACACCGAAAAATCTTCGCGAATAGCCAATTCATTGTCGATCTTTTCAAGCCGGTTCGCGATCGGTTCCAAGAAGCCTGGCACCGCGTTCTCGTACCCGGTGGCCAGGATGACGATGTCGGCCGTGACGTCTTCGGACTCCTCCATGCCGTGCTGCAGGGTGAGTCTGTGGCCCGCGCCGGCGTTGATGCAGTGCGAGACAGTGCAGCCCGGCCGCAGAGTGATTTCGCATCGGTTTGGCTCTAGAAACGCGTGGCGGTAAAGCGCCTGATAGATCGCGCGCAACGTGCTTTCCGCAACGCCGTCCGAAGCAAGCACGAAGCGCCGCAGGAACAGCTTGCGCTGCGACTCGCGCATTGACGCAAAACGATCCGAAAAGAAGGGCATGAACAACTCGTTTGTGAACGGGCTGTTGTCGATGGGAAGGAAGTTTTCCCGCTGTGAGACCCAGGTTATCGAGACAGGCCGCCGTCCTTTTGGCAGGCCAACAAGGTGCAACAGCACCTCGGCTCCGGACTGTCCGCCGCCGACCACGCAGACATGGCTATTGTGCACCTCAGGATGGATGTGCAGCAATTCAGATGAGTGGAACAGGTTGCGTCCAATCCAGCCCTGAAACTGACGCGGAATATGCGCCTGCTTGCCAATGCCGACCACGACGTTTCTGGCACCGAGAACCGCCCTATCGGTGCGCACCCGAAACTCGCCGTCAAAGCGGATTTCGCGCACGGTCTCGCCGCCGCGGACAAGCGGGTTCTTGTGGAAGGCCCAGTTCAGGTATTGCTCGAACTCAGCTCTGAGCACGGCTTCGAAGTGTGCATTCAGGAAGTGGTACAGACGCCCGTTCTCATGGAGGTAGTTCACGAAAGTGTAGGCTGATCGCGGGTTCACCAGCGTGACCAAATCCTTGAAGTGGCTGACCTGGAGCTCCGAGGAATCGAATGCGCTGCCTGGGTGCCAGCGGAAGTCGACTTGCCGATCCAGGAACAGTGCCCCTTGCCCCATTTGCTCGTGCATCTGGCACGCCAGGCTCAAATTCGACGGCCCAGCTCCCACTCCAATGCAAGAGAGCTCCACTTGTCTTGCTCCTTTAGGTGCTTCCCAACTAGGCGATGTTCGCGAGGAATATCGGCTCTGGCCATCGGCTTCAGTCTCCACGCGGACGATCTCGACTTCGGTGCCGCTGGATTTGCTGGATTTTGTCCCCGCTTTCGTATGGTCGGGTATGAAGCCCACATGGATCCCGGCCAAGTGATGCGATCGACACTTATGTCCACGACTTGTGGGCGTGGACGGGATCGACGTATCTCCGCCCGCTTCGATGATCGCGTTTCGGTCAGCGACATGCTTTCGAGGCTTGTTCCGTGTTTCAATCGGCAAAGCCGCCCGCCTCCACAATGGTACGCCTTCCTTCGACCGACTTGGGGATCGGCGAGGGCGCGGTCTCGAATGCGGCGACATTGAGCCTGCTCATAGGAGGGCATCCGCTGATGTTTTTCGGAAGATCCCCCGCATCAAACGTGCCAGAAGGAAACTTTCATGGAAGCAACGGTTAGCGGGTTTGTGATCCTGTCGGGTATCCGACAATGAGGCGGGAAACCTTGCGCCGGTGGCCGATTTGCCGCGTCGCCGTCCTCTTGCCATGAGCCGCTAGTTAATCGGGCAGCTCCGCATCGGAATTTTCTCTCAGGACGGCCAGCAACCCAGGTTCACGGACTGTGGCGCGGTAAAAGGCTCTTGCCCTTCTCGCGGCCGAAATCTGAAAAGGCGCCTTTGGAAGCCGGGGTCCCACGAGGTCTCTCCCGTCTTGCGGAAGATTGAGAAGAGATCCGGATTTTGAGACGCAGAACCCAGCTAAAGGCGGTCACACTATGTCGAGGCCGTGTGCCACATCCTGCAGCACCACGAGCCTGACGGTGCTCGTGTGACCAGCGAGACGCATTCGATCCGCAGCTTTGTGGAGGCTGCCCCAGGCGGGTCCGCAAGGAGATATTTTGGGAAGGCGAAGTGTTGACGGGTTGGGCCGCGAACGCAGGAATAACCAGGCGCTGATCCAAAAAGACAACGTTGTTTCGGGCCAATCGAGGTTGGACCTGCTGATCGGTCGTCAGACGAAGCGAGCCAACTTGCGCCGCGGTGCGATGAACGAAATTCTCGCCGGCTCGAACTTTACCGCCTTACGAGGAGGTTGCACAAAAAGCGCGGCCTTGCCCAATCGTACCACAAGGGGGCCGACAGGGCGGCCGAAATGTGCAACCTGGTTAAGAAGCTGGCGCAACGGAGCCGAGCGAGGCGGACTCGAGGGGACGAGGATGAAAGCGCGCAAATCCTTAAAGAGACGGCGCGCGTCGAGAAAACTCGTGTCTGGCTGAGATCGGGGCAAGGGTAGCCAAGGCTCCCCAACCGTGGCGAGGCCCGTGATCACGCTTTAGGCACCCAATAATGATAATGGAAAAATCTGCGCGAAACGGTCGCACCGGTATTGACATTAATTGACACTCCCCGCGAACACTTGCATAAGCCACATAGCGGTAGTGACTAGGTGCATGCCGCACCCAAATTTTCCCTAGGGGCGAGGTCTGATCTATGGCGGCACTGGCGAAATTCAGACCAGTTGATTCCGGCCAACACGACAAGGACGAACTCCGCGAGATTGTCCGTGAGCGCTCTTTTCGATTCGGACGCTACACGCTCTCGTCGGGCATAGAGAGCGACATCTATTTCAATATGAAGCCTACCATGATGGTGGCGCGAGGCGCGCAACTTGCCGCTCTTGAGTTCCTAAAAATAGCTAAGCAAGTGAAAGCAGAGTACGTCGGCGGACTTGAAATGGGAGCGGTCCCCGTAATCGGATCGATGGCGGCTGTCAGCTCGGTGATGAACAATCCCATAAACACGATCTTCGTTCGCAAGGCTCCAAAGGCCCATGGCACAAGGGATGTGATTGAAGGTCTTGGGCCTAAAGAAGATCTTCAGGGAAAAGTGGTCCTAATCGTTGACGACGTTGCCACAAGCGGCAAGTCGATATTGAAGGCGATTGAAGAGGTTCGCCGCGTCGGCGGCATTGTGGGTGACGCTGCTTGCCTCGTGGACCGTGACGAGGGAGCTACGGCCCTGCTAGCCCAACATGGCGTCACGCTGCACTCCGTACTGCACGCGAGCGAATTTGTGGAACGCCACTGACAATCTCGTACAACGTCTTTCCGGCGACCTAGCCTTGGAGGACATTCCGCCGCTTTGCAGCGAGTGCAGGCGCCTCGCGAACAAGAGTGATTGCCCTTGCCCATCCTCCCTCCTTTTGGTGCAACATATGCTCGCTGCCGTTCACCAGCGGGTTGACGCTATTGACTACCTCTCAGAGCAACGCGCCCTAAGACTGAAGGCTTTTACCGGCTATCTGGCGGCGGTCGTTCGAATAGCTTCAAAGAGAGGCGACGCGGCACCCTGGATTGATCTAGCAACCCGGTTTAGCGCTCTTTTCGGTCCCGACGAGGTTGCCCATTAATCTCGCGCTGATCGTTTTTTCGTGGAACGAGCAGCCCTCGTCGGCAATCGCGAGCGGCATGCCGGCGCATATGCGAGCGTAAAAGCGCCGAGCAGCCGGTGCTGAATCTCGAACGTGACGACGCCGATTGGCGCGATGTGCGTCGGCTCGGGGCCCTCGTGCCCAAGCATGGTGCGTTCCCATTCCCAGCATCATGCTGCAGGGCAGAGGAGGTGCTGTCCCGCCAGTGTTAGATCACATTCAATTCCCTGAACGCCCGCCCCTCCGCGACGCGCTCATATCCGAACGCCGTGCAATCGATCGTGCGATAGCTGCCATGCACGATGAGCTCCGACGGCGCCTTGCCGACCGCCGGCGCCTGCTGCAGGCCGTGGCCGGAAAAGCCGTTGGCGAAGAGAAAGTTGTCGACCTGCGCATCCGGCCCGACCACCGCGTTCTGGTCGAGCGTGTTGTAGTCGTGAGGGCACGCGCGCGTCGGCTTAATGGCTTCGAAGGCGGGAATGGGGGTCGCCAGCGCCGGCCAGATCATCTCTTCGAACAGCGGCCAGTCGGGCTCGAAACCGTTGGGGTCGGCGGGGCCGTCGCCCTCTTCCGATTCGGCCCCGCCGGTGATGTAGCCCGAGCCTTCCGGTCTGACTAGATGCCGGTCGGATCGACCAGTATTGGCATGTCGTCATATTTCTCGCGCGCCTCGAAGAGAAAGACATTGCGCTTGCGCGATTCCACTGGCAGCGCCAGTCCGGCCATTGCTGAAACTTTGCCGGCATTCGGCCCGGCGGCGTTGACGACGATGCCCGCGTCGAGCCGCTCGCCATTGTCGAGCTTTGCCCTGGTAACATTGTCGCCCTGCGGCACCGGCATGCCTGCCTCGGCATCGTGCTGGCCCTCCTGAGGCGCATGATGGCATGAACCGCCTGGTTGAGCGCGCTACGCGCTTCGAGATCATCCTGCCGGTTAATTTGAATGGAGCACGCCTTTTCCGAAAACCGTGGTGAAGAATGGCTCGAAAATGCGGGTCCGGTTGCTGGGCGAAATACCGCCGCCCTCGTCGCTCACCAGGACAATGGCCTTGCCGTCCCCGTCGCCCCTGTGATTAAAACCAGCGTGGCGCCGTGCCTCGCCGAATTGTCGATGAGATTGGCGAGCACATCCGCATTCTCGGCCGATATGCGCAGGCCGGTCGCTCCGCCGGCCTCGACGCGAAGTGCCGGCCTGTCCTGGGCCTGCAGCAGCGCCAGCCCGGCACCAATCGACGTGCTTTCGCCACTGGCGCGAGATTTTCGGCGCGCCAGGTCGAGCAGGCGGCGCACCAGCAGATTAAGCCGCCCCACGTCAGTGACGATATTTGTTCGAAAACCGCCGCCGCTTGGCCTCATTCATTGCGCTGCCTAGGTGCCAGCGGAATCGAAGTGCCGACCCAGGATCAGTGCCCCTTGCTCAATCTCTTCGAGTATCTTCCACGCAAGGCTCAAATTGGATGGGGCCAGCACCGAGACCAACGCAAAAGAACTCCACTTATCTTGCTCCTCTGATGAGTGTTTTCCACTCAGCGGGATTTTCGCAGCGACCCGCATTGGGCATTGCGAATGTCACAGGCACAGTGGAGCCTCGAACAGCATCGGTGCCGCTTCGGAACCGTCATCGGGCCAAAAACAGCGGCAATGTCGGCTTATCAAAGATCCATCTGGTCACACCGCCAAAGAGCCGCTCACGCAGCCGACGGCTGCCATAGGCGCCCATGACTATCATGTCGGCAGAAATGTCGATTGCGTGCTGCGCAAGCACCGTGGCCGCCGATTTGCCGGCACTTGGCAGTAGGTCAACCGACACCCGAGCACCGTGCCGAGTGAGATAGGCAGCGATGTCGGCTCCAGGCTCCGCGCCATTGCCGTTGTAGTCGACCTTCGGATCGACCAGGGCGACACGAACCTCCTCAGCAACGCATAGGAGACCCAGCGCTTCTCGAACCGCACGGAAGGCCTCCACTCGCGAATCCCAACCAACCAGGACTCGCCGTGGCCACAGCGTCGCCTCAGCACCCTTAGGCACTACGAGCACCGGCGTTCCCGTTTCGAACAAGCAGCCGTTGACCACAGGAGGTCCGAGATTCTCGTCGTTGAGGAGCCCTGGTCCGATGATCGTCAGGTCGGCGCAGAGCGCCCGCTGTCGTGCCGCTTCACCGAGGCTGGCCGGATCGCAATAGTCGGTGTCAACGTCATAGTTGAGCGACATAGATTCCAGCAGTTTCTGGATATCGCTGGAGCGCTTTTCCAGCCTGACCGCGTCCTGTGCAAATCGATCGATTTGCCGCAACTGATTGTTCAATTTGGCACTTGCCAGTCCACGTCCTACCGGCCACTCGAGGACACCATCTCCGATCCGCCACATAAGGAGCGTCGGATGGGGTATAATCAGTACGGAAAGATAAGCGCCGATTTCCGCACACAAGCGGGCAGCAGTTCTGACGTCCTGATCGGAATGGTCAGCGCCGGTCAAACAGAGTACGGTTCTAAAGGCCATTTTCCTAGTTCTTCCTGAGTATTCGTTGACGGCGTTTCAGGCCGCAAGACCGGCTCACCGCGCGAGGAAAAGGGAGTGGCACCACACCAGCGACTTGATCAGCCGTCCAGCTTCTCGAGCGAGTAGCCGGACGACCTCACTGTACGGATGACGATATCGGTCGAGGCCGTCTCCAGCGCCCTTCTGAGCCGACTGATGTGGACATCGACTGTGCGTTCACCGACATGAATATTGGCCGGCCAAGCCGCGGCGATCATCTCGTCCCGGCTGAAGACCTTGCCGGGAGTTTCCAGCAAATGCCGCAGCAAGTTGAACTCGATTGGTCCGAGATGAATGTCATGGCCATTGCCGCAAACCCGGCGGGCATCGAGATTCATCGTAACGTTGCCAAAAGAGAGCCAGCTGCCGTTTTCAACCCCGTTTGAACCCGGCTTCGGCAGCGCCAGCCTCGTCCGCAGACAATCGAGCAGCTTGGCCGGGTCGATCGGCCGCACAAAGCTCTCAACGCCTGCCTTCAACAGATCGAGGTGCTGGTTCTCGGCGCCAGGCGCGATCAGGGCAATGATGAGCAGACCGCCGGTCCGGGGCTCCCGCTTGAGCCGGGCGCAGATTGCGGACCCGGTAAGGCTCGTTGGACCGCAGTCCAGCACCACGGCCTGGAATTCCCGATCGTCGGCCAATGCAAGCGCCTCCTTCGCGCCGCCTGCCAGCTCACTGGCGAAGCCGTCCACCTCTAGTATGTGGCTGAGGAACAGATAGAACTCCGCATCTTGCGAACAGATCAGGACGAGTGGCTTCATTGGTGCTACCCCGAGAACCAAATTGGCCTCGACCACGTTGGCCGCGTGGGCTGGCCCAAGCGGCTCCTCAACGTCTGACATGGTTTCTCTTGCTCGAAATCCGGTTCATGCGCGTGCCACCTCGGGATAGGCGTCGATGGCTGCAATGGCATCGTCGACCAGTTTTGTACCGGCCGCGGCGAGTTTGCAGAACGTCTCGAAGCCGAACCGATGGACGTCGCGCAGGGTCTTCGACAGAACAACTAGCCGCCCGGCGGTGAACAGCACGCGCCCGAAGCCCTCATGACTCATTTCGATCATCGGCGATGCCATCAGGCTGGAGCGCTCCTCGATCGCAAGGGCGACGGCAGTGTAAAACTTGTCGAGTCTCCACAGCACGTCCGGATCGGGATCGCCGATGATTGGAATCGCACGGCGCTGTTCCTTGCTGACGATGAAGTCGGCCAGCAGCTCGGCGTCCGCTTTGCCGTCCCAGGACCCGTGGGAATCCTGCGCACGGATCAGTCGCACGAGGCATTTGACGAACGGGCTGGCAAGGGCCGCCTGGTCATCGTTGACAGCAGGGGTGATGGCGACTTCAAACATTTTGCTCTTCCTCGTTTCAGTCCTCGTCCTCGAAGGAGGGGTTCTTTTCGGCGAAACCAGCGTCAGCCAGCACCTTGCGCAGCCAGGGCGCAGGACATGTCCTCAGCATCATCTGCGTGCGCAACAGCACCGCTTGGATCGTTTGTGGCTGCGGCACCTTGATCGGATGGATTTTGGCAGAAACAACCTTAGCTGCCGAAGGCCCGCCGATGGCCAGACAAAACAGCAGCTGGCAGCCCTTCAGCGCCTCCACCTTTGGCGTGATGCGGTCATCGCCTTCGGTCCGATGCTCCCCACTCTCATCGGAAACGTCATCGAAGGCCACGGCTTCCACGAGATGCCACTCCTCGCGCGTGACGTCGTAGACAGCAAAGCGCTTGGCCGACCCGAAATGGGCATCGAGATTCTTCATGTCTTGCGTGGCGATGGCAACGCGTAATGCGCCTGCTCGTCGTCGAGGCATGCGTGGGTGAATCTCGTCAGTGACGAGTGATAGGCGACGAACGTAGCTCATCTGGCATTTCTCGTTTTCGGAATGGATCAAGCGCCTCAGGCGTCGGCGCGTGCTGATTGGCCTGGAAGATGTTGGCAACCTCGAAGATCAGGTCGCGGGTCCCCTGATAGAGGATTTTGAGCTTGTGCTGGCTGCCGAGCCGGTCGAAGATCGGGAAGCCGACGCGCATGAGCGGGATGCCAAGGCGTTGCGAAGCCTGGCGACCGTGGGAGTGCGTAACGAGGAGATCCGCGCCCGCTGCAAGAGCTTCCAAATCGCGGAGATCGCCGATCTGAACCCACTCCGCCGATACTTTTTCCAGAATCTTCGACATATCGGTCGTGGTGACCGCCGCCGCGATTTTGGAGCCCATGCCGGCGAAGAACGTTGCGAGTTGATAGAGTTGGTCTGGTTCAGCAGCGATCGCAATTTTCTTGCCTCCGAAATGAAAATGTCCGTCGAGCAACGCATCCTGCAATTGCGCCCGGCGACGGCGCACCCGGGCCGGCACCACCGCGCCCGAAAGCCACGACAGCAACGAGACGAACCGGTCGACAGCCTTCAATCCGGTCAGCGACTGCAACACCACGTAAGGCACGCCGGTCAACCCGTGCAGCATTTTCGCCGGGTGACGCATGTGTTCGCCGATGGCGATGCATTGCGCGGCGGTGCCCAGCTCCCGGATATCCTCGACGCTGGTGCCGCCATAGGTGGTCGTTACCCAGCGGTCAGGAACCGTACCGTCGAGCGAGCGGGAGACGTCCGGCAAAATAACCGGCTTGAGCCCAAAACTTTCAACCATGTCACGCAAATGCTCGATGTCGGCGACAGTGAGGTTGCATCCGGGCAGGATCGCAATCTTCTTTGGCTGTCTGGTCCGTACGCCCGGCCGTGTAATCCCTTCGATCATCGCCGCGACAGCTTTGGCCCAGCCTGCTTCGATCGCACCGTCAAAATCCGGCGTGTTGGCCAGCACAACTTCAGTACCGGCGAGCTCTTCCACATGCTTCAGCTTGATGTTGGCAATATCGCTCGCGCAATCTTCGCCACGGGTCTCTACCAGCGCGGTCGTGCACACTCCTATCAGCTTTGGCTTAGTGCGGGTTTTGAGATTGAGGATCGCCTCTTCCAGATGGTCCGCTCCGCCGAGTATGGCGGCCACCTCGTCCATCGCCGTTGTCTGCAAGGGGATCGCTTCCTTGAAATGACGCACAAAGAGCACCAGCGCGAAGCTGGTGCAGCCTTGGCTGCCATGGAACAGGGGCATCGCACCGTCGACTCCGAGAAAAGCGAGGGCGGCACCCATCGGCTGTGACGACTTCAGCGGGTTGACCGCCGCTGATTTGGTATTGCGAAGGATGCGGACCATCGGATGTCCTCAACGCTCGCCGAAGCGCTGAGCCGTCGCGCCGGTTAATTCATTGAAAGCGTTCACACTCGCGGTCCCGTCCTTCGTGCTCGAAAGATCGTCCTTCACGGCAGGCTGGCAATCCCACGGCGCCGGCTCACGCACCTGGCCCCAGATCGGGTTATGAATGGCGAGGTCGATCTGCCGTACAAATTCCACCATGCCGTCATAGCCGGCATATGGATGTTGGCGTTCCTGGTTGATATCGAGCCAGGGTGTCTTCGCCTTCAGCGCGATGAATTGCGTGCGCCCGCCCGACAGCATGATGTCGGCCTTGTCTTTTGAGAGCATTGCGTAAAGATCGCGCGCTGCCATCTGCTCGAACATGTGGTTTTCGTCCTTGAGGATCCGTTTGATCCGCTCCTTGTCTTCGACGGTGGATTTCTTGACCGAGGTGCCGACGATCTCCATGCCGATCTCCATCAGCGCGTTGACGACCGACCAGGACTTCACACCGCCTGTGTTGAGCAGCACGCGCTTGCCTTGAAGCCGCCGGCGGTAGGCCTCGAGCTTCTTCCACGCAATCGCCTCCTGCTCAGCAATCAGCCTCTCTGTGCGATCAAGCATCTCCGCATCGGCGCCCTTCCTCACTAGCAGCTCAGCCAGGTTGCGAAGTGCTTCCGAAGTATCGGTTATCCCGTAGAAGGACCCCTCGAAGAACGGGATGTCCCAGCGCTCCTCCATTTTGCGGGCCAGATTGATGAGCGCGCTCGAGCACACCATCATAGCCGCACGGGCGCGGTGCGCGGATGCAACGTCGATGTAACGCGCATCGCCCGGAATGCAGGCGCGCACCCGGATGCCGAGCCGATCAAGCAGCGGCTTCACCAGCCAAAATTCGCCGGAGAGGTTGAATTCGCCAAG
The DNA here is from genome assembly GCF_002294955.1 of Mesorhizobium sp. WSM3864. Taxonomy (NCBI): domain Bacteria; kingdom Pseudomonadati; phylum Pseudomonadota; class Alphaproteobacteria; order Hyphomicrobiales; family Phyllobacteriaceae; genus Mesorhizobium; species Mesorhizobium sp. WSM3864. Next base: position 6,335 of record NZ_NSGD01000020.1, on the reverse strand, counting down.
GATGTTGATGTCGCAGGGCCCCGCGTCGTCTGGTTCCACCGTGCCGATGACATGATCGAGCAGCGCTTCGGCGGCGAGTTTGTTCCCGAGGTTCTTGGAGCCGGCCAAGCCCGGCGCGTTGATCGGCACCACGGCCAGACCGAATTTTTCGGCCGCGCGTTTGCACACGGCCTCGATGTCGTCGCCGATCAGCGCCGTCACGCAGGTCGAATAGACGAAGACTGCCGGTGGAGCGTATGTTTCCTTGATCTCGCGGATCGCCTTGAACAGCTTCCGCTCGCCATGCCCCATCACGACGTCGAGTTCGGTGAGGTCGGTCGTGAAGCTTGTCCGCCACAGGGTTGGCCCGGACGAAGCTGCGCCTCTGTTGTCCCAGGAATTCCCCTCGCAGGCGAGCGGCGCATGGACCAGGTGCGCAACGTCGGTGATCGGCTGCAGGACGATCTTGGCGCCGTCAAAGGCGCAGCCGCCGGCTGCCGCCCCAGGGGTCAGCGGCTTCGAGCAGCCCTCCTTGCGCGCCTTGGCATCCTTGCCGCGGTTTTTATCGCATGCGGGCTCGTCGAAAACGTCCTGGATCTTGGCACTGAGCGAGGTCATTGCGTCAATCTCCGAACTCATTGGGCGGGGCGGCCACGGCGGAAAGCCGGCACCGGCTCTTAGCGGGTGAGGTCATAGGAATAATCCGTCACGCCAGTCTCGCTCGTCTCGCGATCGAGCTTGTCGAATATCTTGTCGAGGATCGTCGTCAGCACGCGTAAACCGCCCTGGTAGCCCATGAGCGCAAAGCGATGGTGATGGTGCCGATCGAAGATTGGAAACGTCAGCCGGATCAGCGGCGTGCCGGTATCGCGCTCCAGATACTTGCCGTAGGAATTGCCGATCAGCAGGTCCACCGGCTCTGTATAGAGCAGCGAGCGCATTGCCCAGAGATCCTTGCCCGCCCAGACCTGCGCATCCTGGCCGAAGGGCGAGGATGCAAGCAATTCCTTCATCTCGGCCTCCCAGGCCGATGTGCCGTTGGTCGCGAGGCAATGTGTCGGCTCGCCGCCGGTCTCCATGACGAAGCGGGCCATGGCGTAGACGAAGTCCGGATCCCCATAGATTGCGTACTTCTTACCGTGCAGCCATGACTGGCTGTCGGCCATCGCGTCAACCAGTCGGCCGCGCTCCATCCGGATGGTCTCGGGAATCTGCTTGCCGGAAATCGCCGAGACCTTCATCAGTAACTCGTCGGTCGCCTTGACACCTAGTGGATAGCGGAAGGACGCCGTCGCCTGCCCGACCTCGCCGCAATATTCCAGCGTCTTTCGGGTGTTGTAATGCTGCAGCGACAGCGTCGCCTCCGCGTTGAGTGCCCCTTTCACGTCTGCGATCTTTGTGCCGCCGTCATACATGCGGTATTCGCCGTCCGACGGTGTGTCGAACTGGTCGGAAGCGTCTTGAATGAAGGTATAGGTGATACCCATCAGGTCGAGGAGGCGCTTGAGTTCCCGGTTGTTTCCGACGCAGAATCCGTCGAAGCCTGGAATGATGTTGATGGTGCCATCTATTTGGGAGCGCTCGCTGCCCTTCCAGAAATGCTCCAGCACACCCTTGACCATGCCGTCATAGCCATCGACATGGCTGCCGACGAAGGCAGGCGTATGAGCGAAAGGCACGTCGAAGTCGCCCGGGACCGAGCCTTCGTTTTTGGCGTTCTCGATGAAGCTGCGCAGGTCGTCGCCAATGACTTCAGCCATGCAGGTGGTCGAGACGGCGATCATCTTGGGGTCGTAGAGCTTGTAGGTATTGGCGAGCCCGTCAACCATGTTCTTTAGGCCGCCAAACACGGCCGCGTCCTCGGTCATCGAGGAGGAAACCGCTGACGACGGCTCCTTGAAATGTCGCGACAGATGCGAGCGGTAGTAGGCAACGCAGCCCTGGCTACCGTGGACGAAAGACATGGTCCGCTCGAACCCCGCGGCCGCGAATACCGCGCCGAGCGGCTGGCATGCCTTGGCGGGGTTTATGACAAGCGCCTCGCGAGCGAGGTTCTTTTCGCGGTATTCCCAAGTCTTGGTCAATTCGCGTTGATCGGCGACGATCTGATCAGGGTGCGGACATTCGAAATTCAGTTTCTTCTCGGCAAGCATATGTTTGTATTCCGGCTCGCGGAACAGGGGGGCGTGGTCGAGAACTTTTTCGGCCGATTGCGGCATGGTGGTCACCTTTCCATCTGGCCGCGCCAAGCGGCAGCACAGGGACATCAAGACGTTAAGGGCCTGCCTCGGATCGAGCGCGCCCCAAGCATTTATCGGCCTCCCTGCCTGGCAGGGAGGCCAGTCCTCATTCGGCGGCGAGCGCCGTCGGCGGCGCGTCCTTCATCTTCTTCCACGGCGCGCGGTAGAGGTCCCAGACCGGGTTGTTGATGGCGAGATCCATGTCGCGGGCGAAAATGGCGAAGCCGTCATAGCCGTGATACGGGCCGGAATAGTCCCAAGAGTGCATCTGGCGGAACGGGATGCCCATCTTCTGGACCGGGTACTTCTCCTTGATACCGGAGCCAACGAGATCAGGGCGGATGCCTTCGATGAACTTCTCCAGCTCGTAACCGGTGACGTCGTCGTAGACGAGCGTGCCATTTTTCACGTAATGGCCGGTGCGCTGATAGTCGTCGTTGTGGGCGAATTCGTAGCCGGTACCAACGATCACCATGCCGAGGTCCTCGTAAGCAGTGATGACGTGGCGTGGGCGCAAGCCGCCGACATAAAGCATCACCGTCCTGCCTTCGAGGCGCGGTCGGTACTTGGCGATGACGGCATCGACCAAGGGCCGGTACTTGGCGATGACCTTTTCGGTCTTCTTCTCAATTTCCGGGCCGAAATGCTTGGCGATGTTGCGCAGAGAAGTTTCGATCTGGGAGGGACCGAAGAAGTTATATTCCATCCAGGCGATCCCGTACTTTTCCTCCATGTGCCGGCAGATGTAGTTCATCGACCGGTAGCAGTGGATCAAATTGAGCTTGGCCTTGGGCGCGCGCTCTATCTCGGCGAGCGTGGCGTCGCCCGACCAGTTGCCGACCACCCGAAGGCCAATCTCCTCGAGCAGGATTCGCGACGCCCAGGCATCGCCGCCAATGTTGTAGTCGCCGACGACGTTGACGTCGTATGGGCCGGACTCGAACTCGACATCTTCCTTGCCGAAGACCCAATCGCGGATCGCATCATTTGCAATGTGGTGGCCGAGCGATTGTGAAACGCCGCGGAAACCTTCGCAGCGCACCGGTACAATTGTCTTCTCGTGCTCCTTGGCCTTCTTGCGCGACACTGCCTCGATATCGTCCCCGATCAGGCCGATCGGGCATTCGGACTGCACCGAGATGCCGCCATTGAGCGGAAACAGGTCCTCGATTTCGTCGATGATCTTTTCCAGCTTCTTGTCGCCGCCGAAAACGATGTCCTTCTCCTGGAAGTCGGAGGTGAACTGCATTGTCACGAACGTGTCGATGCCGGTCGTGCCGACATAATAGTTGCGGCGTTGCGACCAGGAATATTGCCCACAGCCGACCGGCCCGTGCGAGACGTGGACCATATCCTTGACCGGACCCCACACCACGCCCTTGGAGCCGGCATAGGCGCAGCCGCGAATTGTCATCACGCCCGGAATGGATTTGATGTTCGATTTGACGTCGCATTCGGAAAGGCCCTTGTCCTCCGCTGAGGCCTCGTCCTTGCTCATTGCGACACCGAGGTGCTTCTTGCGACGCTTCGCCGCCTTGTCTGGATATTGCGACAGCACGTCTTCGATAAGCTTCGCATGCAAGGCGCCGTCATTCTCATAGTCGAGGCCCATGGGACCTGCCCCTTTCAAGGTTCGGGTAACGCCTCGCCAACGAGGCCTTGTTTCGCAGAAAGGGGCGCAGGTCATGGTCGGCGCCCCTGTTGGTAGCGGGGTTACTGAGCGACGGACAGTTTCGCTTCCTTGGCCTGAAGCTCGGCAAGCATTTGCTCGTCGCTCTTCATGATGCCGAAGTCGAGCAGCATGTCCTCGAGCTCCTCCATGGTGATTGGGGTCGGGATGGTGCCCTGGCCCGAATTGAGATGGATCTTCTCGGCCAACGCGCGGTACTCCCCTGCCTGTTTGGAGTCCGGCGCATACTGGATTACCGTCATCTTCCTCAGTTCGGCGTGCTGGACGATGTTGTCGCGCGGCACGAAATGGATGAGCTTGGAATTGAGCCTGGCGGCCAGCGCTTCGGAGAGGTCGAGCTCGCGGTCGGTCTGGCGCTCGTTGCAGATCAGCCCGCCGAGCCGCACGCCGCCCGAATGGGCGTATTTTAGGATACCCTTGGCGATGTTGTTGGCGGCATAGAGCGCCATCATCTCGCCCGACATGACGATGTAGATTTCCTGAGCCTTGTTTTCGCGGATCGGCATTGCGAAGCCGCCGCACACCACGTCGCCCAGCACGTCGTAGGAGACATAGTCGACATTGTCATAGGCGCCGTTCTCCTCAAGGAAGTTGATCGAGGTGATGACGCCGCGGCCGGCGCAGCCGACACCCGGCTCAGGCCCGCCGGACTCCACGCACTTGATGTCTTTGTAGCCGATCTTGAGCACGTCCTCGAGTTCGAGGTCCTCCACAGAACCTTCCTCGGCGGCGAGATGCAGAACCGTGTCCTGCGCCTTTGCGTTCAGGATCAGGCGGGTAGAGTCGGCTTTGGGGTCGCAGCCGACGATGAGGATCTTCTGTCCGAGGTCGACCAGGGCAGCGAGCGTATTTTGAGAGGTGGTGGACTTGCCGATGCCTCCCTTTCCGTAGAATGCGATCTGACGCAGACCTGACATGTTGCTTCCTTCCTTCTTTCCATCCATAGCGGCTACCCGCGACTTGAAGTCCGGTCGGCAGAATCCGGCGCCTCGCACAGATCGTCTCAAAACTCGTGCCAATTTGTCCGGCTGGATCGAAGAAGAAATTTTATGATTGCTTTTCAGCTATTTAACATTTGGCGAAAATATTAAATTGGCTAAATAAACTTATGTCGCAGGCCCGACAAAGGCGACAGGAGCTGTCGATGGCTTACTCGCGACCGCTATTGAACCGTAAGGGAGGAAGGCAACCACCCCATCTGCCAAGCCACCGGCAGGCGTTTTCTTAGGCGACGCGCCAGTTGCAAAGTCCAGCGCCGTCGCGTCGGCCAGCCCCAACCGACTTTTGGCAGGATCTTTGTCCAATAGGGCCGGCATGCGTTCACCTGTCATACCGAATCGGCTCGGCTACGACATAAAGACACGCTAACGCCTGCCGCCGATCCGATCGGACATCTGAAGGTGGCAGTCGCGTGGCGATAAAAGCCTTATCGCCTTCCCAGGGAGTTTGCTGGAGCACCTTCTGTAGGTCGTGCCCCACCGCGTGGTGTAGCTCGGCGGTTACGAAGCCGCTCGCGAGCGCGCCCTCAACAGCGCTGGAGCGAGCGAGCGGCGAAGCCGCGGCGCATGGCCGAGAAGGCGCGGCATGGTCGGGGTCAATGAAGGCCTCATCACCACGCCTGAGGCGCCGTTCGGCGGCGTCAAGGAATCGGGCCTCGGCAAGGAAGGCGGACATCAAGGCATCGAGGACTATCTCGACACCAAATATGTCTGCATCGGCGGACTTGGTCTCTAGCGTCGCCGGCTTTGCTGTCATTGAGGCGGAAGCTTCGGGCGTTGTCGCAGGCCGTCATCGGCGACATAATCCACACCGGTGCGCGGCGATGAGCTGATCCGCTCCCGCAACGTCGTTACAGCTGGAGCTGGAAAAGCCACCCGGCTTTCAGCCGCGCTAGACATCATCGTCCGCCCGATGCGCCGTTCGCCAAGGCACTGCTGCGGAAACGCCCATCTCGGTGCGCGATTGTGTAGCCCTGTCGTTTACGTCGACATCGCCTATCGCGGAGCGTACCCGCGACGGCAGCTTGCGCCATCCTTCGTTCAAAATGCGCTGGCATTCAGTGACGTGCGCCGGGGAGTTCGAGGAGCGCGTACGCTATCTCGTCCTCGGTCCCAGCCAGATTCCGCAGCGCGCTCAGCCAATTCCTGCAAGGCCGGTTCCAAGGCGAGCTGATATTGAAGGCTGCGCTCCGGATGCGGCCGGGCAGCTTGGGTCCACGATTGCAATCCTTGATCGCTTCATTGCAGGCCATGGGCTCTCGCCGCTCTCCCTACCCAGACGGGGCGCGCCAGCTCATGTGTTGTTGTTGGTGTGCGCCCTCGGCAACCAGGCCGATCACCTCTTCCTCGATCGCCTTGCCCTGGTCGACCGCCGAGAGCAGATCCGTCAGCAGGTTGTCGCCCGGATCCTGGCGCTTGTCCCACATC